>NZ_JBIUXX010000008.1:19342-175626 GCF_044744235.1 Pseudomonas sp. NPDC087346 | reverse complement strand
CGCGAGCAACTGCTGTCGGACAACGCCAAGAAGAAAGCGCAGATTACCGAGCTGCAATCGTTCGTCAGCCGCTTCTCGGCCAACGCCTCGAAAGCCAAGCAGGCCACTTCCCGCGCCAAGGCGATCGACAAGATCCAGCTGGCCGAGGTCAAGCCTTCGAGCCGTGTGAGCCCGTTCATCCGCTTCGATCAGAACAAGAAGCTGCACCGCCAGGCTGTCATGGTCGAAAAAATGGCCAAAGGTTTCGACGGCAAGCCGTTGTTCAAGGACTTCAGCTTCCAGGTTGAAGCCGGCGAGCGCGTAGCGATCATCGGCCCGAACGGTATCGGTAAAACCACTCTGCTGCGCACCCTGGTCAACGAACTGACCCCGGACGCCGGCACCATCAAGTGGACCGATGCGGCCGAGCTGGGCTACTACGCTCAGGACCACGCGCACGACTTCGAAGACGACGTCACCCTGTTCGACTGGATGGGTCAGTGGACTCAGGGCGAACAGATGATTCGCGGCACTCTGGGCCGGATGCTGTTCTCCAACGACGAGATCCTCAAGTCGGTCAAGGTCATCTCCGGTGGTGAGCAAGGTCGCATGCTGTTCGGCAAGCTGATCCTGCAAAAGCCGAACGTGCTGATCATGGACGAACCGACCAACCACTTGGACATGGAATCCATCGAAGCGCTGAACCTGGCGCTGGAAAACTATCCGGGCACGCTGATCTTCGTCAGCCATGACCGTGAGTTCGTATCGTCCCTGGCCACTCGCATCATCGAGCTGACCCCGGATGGCGTGACTGACTTCAGCGGCACCTACGATGATTACCTGCGTAGTCAGGGTGTGGTGTTCTAAGTAGCAGTTTGCGGTAATTGAAAGCCCCGTCCTTTGTGACGGGGCTTTTTGTTTTCAAAGTCAAAAGATCGCAGCCTTCGGCAGCTCCTACAAGGGCAGCGCGAGATACCTGTAGGAGCTCACGAGTGAAACGAGGCAGCGATCTTTTGATCTTCAGGCTTTAATCGTTAGCCTGCTTCCTTTTATTTCACGCCCACGCCATGATGCCGACTCTCCTACCGCCGCCCGCGAACGAGTTCTCATGTCTGCGCAGCAACTGCCCCCGCAAAGCTCCATGGCGATCACCCTGCAGATCGTCTCCATCGTTTTCTATACGTTTGTCGCCTTCCTCTGCATCGGTTTGCCGATTGCGGTGTTGCCGGGCTATGTCCATGAACAACTGGGCTTCAGTGCAGTGATTGCCGGGCTGACCATCGGTTCGCAATACCTTGCCACCCTGCTCAGTCGGCCAATGGCCGGGCGCATGTCGGACAACGTCGGCACCAAACGGGCGATTGTCCTTGGCTTGTCGGGGATTGTGCTCAGTGGGTTGCTGACGCTGATTTCGACGTTGCTGCAAGATTATCCGTTGCTGAGTCTGTCGATCCTGATCGCTGGCCGTTTGTTGCTGGGCATTGCGCAAGGCCTGATCGGGGTCGGCACTATCAGTTGGTGCATGGGCCAGGTGGGTGCAGAACACACTGCGCGCTCCATCGGCTGGAACGGCATTGCGTCCTATGGCGCCATCGCGATTGGCGCGCCGCTTGGCGTAGTGATGGTCGCGGACTACGGCTTCGCCAGTCTCGGCATTGCCTTGTCGGTGCTGGCCGCCGGCGCACTGTTGCTGATCCGCAATAAGCCTTCGGTACCGGTTGTGCGCGGCGAGCGGCTGCCATTCTGGGCGGTGTTTGGGCGGATTGCGCCGTTCGGTGCGAGCCTGAGCCTGGCGTCCATCGGTTACGGCACGCTGACCACGTTCATCACTCTTTATTACCTGAATCGTGGCTGGACTGGTGCGGCGTACTGCCTGACGGTGTTTGGCGTGTGTTTCATTCTGTCGCGGCTGCTGTTTATCTCCGCCATTGCGCGGTTCGGTGGTTTCACTTCAGCCATCGCCTGCATGACCATCGAAACCGTGGGATTGGCCCTGCTGTGGCTAGCGCCTTCGACCGCTTTTGCGTTGATCGGCGCGGGACTGGCCGGGTTCGGATTGTCGCTGGTGTATCCGGCGTTGGGCGTTGAAGCGATCAAGCAGGTGCCAAGTTCCAGCCGTGGCGCCGGGTTGAGTGCTTATGCGGTGTTCTTCGATCTGGCGCTGGCGATTGCCGGGCCATTGATGGGCGCGGTGGCGTTGAATCTGGGGTATTCGTGGATCTTCTTCTGTGCGGCGCTGTTGTCGGTGACGGGGCTGGGATTAACCCTGCTGCTCAAGCGCCGGGCGATGGCTTAAAAGATTGACACAAAACCTGTGGGAGCGAGCCTGCTCGCGATAGCGGTCTGTCATTCAACAAAGATTGTGAATGTGGAACCGTCATCGCGAGCAGGCTCACTCCCACAGGGTTTTGTAGTGACTTGAAGATTATTGATCGGCGGTCTGCATGCCTGCACGCGTCGGCTTGCCCAGCGCATGTGAGAAGAACCGCCCGGCTTCGGAGATCAGATTGCGGTGAATGTCCTCGCGATCTACGCCATCAGCATCGGTACACAGCGCCGGCATCGCGCGGATCTGCTCCTCGTTGCACGGTGCCATGAACACGAAGTGCCCTGCCCCGGCCAGTAACTTGAAGTCCGGTGCGGTCGGCAACTTGCGCGCCAGTGCCGCAGCGTTCTTGTCGAAGGCCACCAGTTTGTCGCCGTCGCCGCTATAAAGCAGCACAGGCACATGCACGTCGGCCAAAGTGTGACGGCCGAATTTCAAGCTCAGCGGCGCCATCAGCAACAAGGCATGCACACGCGGGTCGGCAACGGGTTGCAAGTCATCGCGGTCGACGATCAGCTCGCCTTGGGTGTTGCAGGCATCGCGGTCGTCGGGACGCTCCTGGCAGTAGCGGCGCAGGCGATCCAGATCCGGCTGTGCGCCCGAGAGGATCAACGCCGTCTCACCGCCCGCCGAATAACCGATCACGCCGACCTGATCAGCATTTACAAAAGGAGAAAGCATGCGGTCGCCAAGCGTCGCGGTGATCGCTTCGGAAATCTGGATCGGCCGCCCGTAAAGATTGCTCAACGTACCGAGACGGCTGTGGTCTTTGGAGTTGTCGCCGGGATGGATCACCGCGACCACCACAAAGCCCTTGCGAGCCAGTGAAGTGGCGAGATCGTGCAGCGCCAGGGGCGTGCCGGTGTTGCCGTGGGAGAGCATCAGCATCGGAAAGCGGCCGATGGCGACTTTGGTGTCTTCGCCGGCTTCGACCGTGTAGCCCTCAAGCAGGCTGGAGTGCTCGCGGTCGCTGGAGGGATAGAACGCGATGGCGCGCATCGGTTGCAGATCCAGCGGATCGAGGAACGTCATTTCGTGATAGCCGACGCTCCAGACAGGGTGCTGCCCTGGAGCGGCGTGCACTGAATTCAGGCTGCCGAGCAGGCAAATCAGTAACGTTGCACAAAGACGCATCATGGGATGCTCCACCCTGGTGTTACTCAATCGAAAGATCCGTTGTGTTCCGACGCCCGAAACCCCGTGGTTCGGTGATCCGGCGCGGCGGTGCACTCAGACGTTGATCGTTTGACTGCATAACCCGGGCCAGATTATGCAACAGTCAGAAACAAAAAACTCCGCGTCTGGCCCTTGCGGAACCAGAATACAGAGTTTTTTGAGGTGTTACCTGAACGAGAGCTGGTCTTTACGCAAGTCTTACGCTGCGGCGAACAGTTCTTCGCTGATGCGGGTGTGCGCGGCGCCCATGGCGTTGTTGCGCACTTCGTCACCGTAAGCCAGACCTTCGGCGCGAACGATTTCGATATCGGTGATGCCGAGGAAGCCCAATACCAGCTTCAGATACTCTTCGTGAGCGATACCGCTTGCCTGACCGGCGTGGATGCCACCGGAAGTGGAAACGATCACTACTTTTTTGCCACCGCACAGGCCTTCAGGGCCGGCTTCGGTGTAACGGAAAGTCTGGCCGGCAACAGCAACGCGGTCGATCCATGCCTTGAGCTGGGTCGGTACGGTGAAGTTGTACATTGGCGCGGCGATAACCACGGCGTCGGCGGCGATGAATTCAGCCAGGGTCGAAGCGCTCAGCTCGGCTTCGTGCTGTTGCGCTGCGTTGCGCAGTTCAGCGGTGGTGCCGGCAGCAACCAGAGTAGTGGACGAGAAGTGGCTGATGGCATCAGCGGCCAGGTCGCGGTAAGTCACGACGGCAGTTGGTTCGGCCACTTGCCAGGCTTTGACGACTTCGCTGCTCAACTGACGGGAAGCCGAGTTGTCGCCCAGAATGCTCGAATCGATGTGCAGTAGTTTCATTTGGAATCTCCTGGAAAGAATCGCCGGTGGCGACGGAATGGAGACAATCCTACCTACGAAACCAATAGCTGATTAGTCGCCTGCAATGCGATAGTTCGTCCCACTGATAGAACAACGGTTGATTCCATGCAAGATCTCAACGATCTCTACTATTTCGCCAAAGTGGTCGAGGCCGGCGGATTCGCTGCTGCCGGCCGCTTGCTGGGCATTCCCAAGTCACGCTTGTCTCGGCGTATCGCCGAACTGGAAGAGCGCCTCGGCGCACGTCTACTGCAACGCACCACCCGCCAATTGAAACTGACGGCAGTCGGCGAACGTTATCTGCGTCACTGTCAGGCGATGCTGCTCGAAGCGGAAATGGCCGATGAAGCCGTCGCCAGCATGTCGAGCGAACCTCGCGGTCGTTTGCGGGTGTCGTGCCCGACCGGGCTGGCCCATGAAATGTTGCCGTGGGTCATCAGTGAATTTCTCGGCAAATTTCCGCAGGTGCAACTTGAAATGGTGCTGGTCAATCGCCGCGTGGATCTGGTCGCCGAAGGTTTCGACGTCGCCCTGCGCGTGCGTGAATTGGGAGATGAAGATCCGTTGCTGGTGACTCGGCGTCTGCGTCAGGCGCAAATGGTCGTGGTGGCGAGCCCGACGTTCATGCAGGGCCAATCCATAAGCCACCCGCAGGATCTGAAAAACTTCCCGGTACTGGGTGCGCTGGAACCTGATCGTCTGGTGCATCTGCGCTTGCTGGATCAACAGGGCGAAAGCTTCGAACTGAGCATGGAAGCGCGGCTGGGCATCGACGACTTTATCGTGCGCAAGGCCTGCGTGCTGGCCGGTCAGGGCTTCACCCTGTTGCCGATGATGTATTGCGAAGCGGAACTGGCGAACGGCACGCTGGTGCAATTGCTGCCAGATTGGTCGCTGCCCGGTGGCTGGCTGCAAGCGGTGTATCCGCATCGACGCGGCGTGATGCCGGCGGTGCGCGCCTGGATCGATCATCTGGTCGAATCGTTCAATGCCTGTGGGGAGCGGCTGTTATGAAAAAGGGAAAGATGAGCGAAGCGGACGTCGCCGCGTTTTGCCTGGCACTGCCCGGTGCTCGGGAAGATTACAAATGGGGCGGCGTTCGGGTGTTTTCGATTGCCGGCAACAAGATGTTTGCCTTGCAGGGACTGCGCGGGGATTCACTGGCGTTCAAGGTCGACAAGGACCTGTTTCTCGGGCATTGCGACCGTCCCGGCATTCATCCGGCGCCGTATCTGGCCCGGGCGCAATGGATCATCATGCACCCGCCATACCCGCTGGGCGCCGAGGAGTTACAGGGTTTGCTACAGCGCTCGCATCAACTGGTGGTCAGCAAACTCCCCAAGAAAACCCAAATCGGCCTGCTGCTCTAAATCCCCGTAGGAGCTGCGGAACGCTGCGATCTATTGACTTTGGCTTTTAAAAAACAAGATCAAAAGATCGCAGCGTTCCGCAGCTCCTACAAGGGTGTTTTAGAACAGGGTCAGCAGGTTCGAACCGAGGAATAGCTGGTCGATCCAGAACACTTGATGCAGCGCCACGATCACCCAAAACAGGATCTGATACGAAACCTTACGCGTCTTGTGCCGGAACACTTGCTGGGCAATCAACGCCCCCGGCCAGCCACCGGCCAGTTCCACCGCGTGCAGGACGTTCTCCGGTGTACGCCAGGCATCGGCGCGGGCCTTGCGCTTGTCGGCCCAATATAGAAAGAACGCCAGCACGCTGACGATGCCGTAAGCCGCCAGCGGTACCAGCGAGATTCCGCGCAGCCACATCGACAGCGAACCGGACAACGGCAACGCACACACTAGCGCCAACACCAGCAACTTGAGTTTCAGATGCTGAATGCTGCCGCCAGACGGGCGCCCATCAGGGCGACGTGCGCGGGAGTCACTCATGGTTTGGCCGCCGACCAGTCAACCCAACCGAACTGCCACGTCGCCAGAATCACCAGACCGAAGACAATCCGGTACCAGGCAAACGCTGCGTAACTGTGGCTGGCGATGAACTTGAGCAAGCCACGCACGGCAATCATCGCGAAGATAAATGCCGTGACGAAGCCGATGGCGAACACCGGGAAATCCGCAGGGACGAAAATGTGCCGGTATTTATAGCCCGAGTACACCGCTGCACCGACCATGGTCGGCATGGCCAGGAAGAACGAGAACTCGGTCGCGGTCTTGCGCGACAGGCCGAACAGCAACCCGCCGATGATCGTCGAGCCGGAACGCGAGGTACCCGGAATCATCGCCAGACATTGGGCGAAGCCGACTTTCAGTGCATCCTTCCAGGTGATCTCGTCAACTGTTTCGGCATGCACTTCATGCTGCCGACGCTCGGCCCACAACATGATCAGACCACCCACCACCAGCGCCGTGGCCACGACAATCGGGTTGAACAGGTATTGGTGAATCAGGTCGGCAAATATCACCCCCAACACCACCGCTGGCAGAAAGGCGATCAGCAGATTGGCGGTGAAGCGCCGCGCACTTGGCTGGGTCGGCAGGCCAATGACCACGTCAAGAATCTTGCGACGAAACTCCCAGACCACCGCGAGAATCGCGCCGAGCTGGATGATGATGTTGAACGCCATGGCCCGCTCGCCACCAAAGCCGAGCAAGTCCGCAACAATGATCTGGTGTCCGGTACTGGAAATGGGCAAAAACTCCGTCAGCCCTTCTACAACTCCTAGAATCACTGCCTGCAAGGCGGTCCAAAGATCCATCAATCCCCCAAAGAGCGATGCGCACCGGCATGCCCCGATAGTATTTTTTAGCGTTCACTGCGATCAATGTAGCTGACATTCCGCGCGCACAGGATCTACACGAAACAGTCAAAATTCCGTGAAATATCAACTTGGATTCAGGTTTTCACGCGCGGGGCCGAAATCCTATCAGACAAGCCGTAATAGCGCTGCCGCGTTCTACGACTTGCGTCGCGTATGCCCGACCGGCGAAACGTGGTTGGATGCTGGCGATGATTTATTACAAGAAAAAGAATCCGGAGTGACAGCGTTATGAACAGCTTGCGCAGTGTGTCGATCAGCCGACGCTTGTGGCTCATCTTGATTGTGGCGGTGGTCATGTTGTTGACCTTGGGCGTGTTGATGCTCAGGCAGATCCACGACGATCTCTACCATGCCAAGGCCCAGAAAACCCAGCATGTGGTACAGACCGCCAGCGGCCTGTTGACCTATTACCACGACCTGGAAACTGCGGGGACATTGAGCAAAGAGGCCGCGCAGAAACAGGCCCTGACCGCCATTCGCGGCTTGCGCTATGACCAGAGCGATTACTTCTGGATCAACGACCTCACGCCCGTGATGGTCATGCACCCGACCAATCCCAAGCTTGAGGGCCAGAACCTCTCGGCGATTCGTGACCCGGACGGTTTTGCGGTGTTCAACGAGATGGTCGCCATCGCCAAGGCCAAGGGCGCCGGCATGGTCGATTACCGCTGGCCGAAACCCGGCGCAAGCGAGCCGGTGGCGAAGACTTCCTACGTCAAACTGTTCGAGCCATGGGGCTGGGTGCTCGGTTCGGGTGTCTATATAGACGACGTGCAGAATGAGTTTCAGGGCCAGGTGATCAAGGCCTCGGTGATCGGTCTGGTGATTGCCGTGATCATGGCGTTGCTGGTGATCCTGATTGCCCGCAGCATCGTGCGTCCATTGCAGGAAAGCGTGAACGCCATGGCCAATATCGCCAGCGGCGAAAGCGATCTGACCCGCAGCCTCGATACACATGGTCAGGATGAAGTTACGCAATTGGCTCATCACTTCAACGCCTTCACCGCCAAATTGCGCCGGGTCATCGGCGAGTTGCAGGTGTCGGCAAGCGCACTCGGTCAGTCGTCCAGCGAACTGGGCAATGATGCCGCCCAGGCTCAGCAGCGCAGCCAGCAGCAATCGCAGCAAATGGAACTGGTGGCCACCGCGATCAACGAGGTGACCTACGGCGTGCAGGACGTGGCGAAAAACGCCGAGCACGCTGCCAACGAAATGCGTGATGCCGAAGCACAGGCACAACAGGGCCAGATCAATATCGACGGCAGCCTGCAACAAATCGACAAGCTCTCCGGCACCATCGATCAGGCTGTGGAAGTGATTCGCACCCTGGCCTCTGAAAGCACGCAGATCGGTAGCGTGCTGGAAGTGATCCGCTCGATTGCCGAGCAGACCAACCTGTTGGCGCTCAATGCCGCCATCGAGGCGGCGCGAGCCGGTGAACAGGGTCGTGGTTTTGCTGTGGTGGCTGATGAAGTGCGCTTGCTTGCGCAACGCACACAGAAGTCGACAGCAGAGATCCAGTCGATGATCGAGCGCCTGCAAAATCATTCCGAGGCTGCCGTGAAGGTCATCGGCGACAGCAGCAAGGCTTCGCAACTGACCATCGAACAGGCCGGGCTGGCCGGTGCCAGCCTGAATGCCATTGGCCAGGCGCTGCGTAATCTCAACGGGCTGAATGCCTCGATTGCCAGCGCCACGCTGCAACAGGCGCACGTGGTCGAGGACATCAACCAGAACGTCACCCAGGCAGCGGGCCTGTCGCACAGCACCGCAATTGCGGCCGAACAGTCGAGCGCGGCGAGCGTGCGCCTCGGACAACTGAGCGAACAACTGAACGGCTTGCTGCGCCAGTTCCGCGTCTAATCACAAATCCCTGTGGGAGTGAGCCTGCTCGCGATAGCGGTGTATCAGTCAGAGATATCTCGACTGACATGTCGCTATCGCGAGCAGGCTCACTCCTACACGTTTTTGGGTACAATCCGCGCCCTCTTCTTTCACTCCGCCAAGGAGCCTCCATGTCCGGGCTTGAACTGTTTGCCGCCGCTCTCGGTGTGATCGCCGTCTGGCTGACCGTCAAACAGAATCCGTGGTGCTGGCCGATCGGGCTGGTCATGGTGTTGCTGTACAGCTGGATCTTCTTTGAAGTGAAGCTCTACTCGGACATGTTGTTGCAAGTGATCTATGCCGCATTGCAAGTCTACGGCTGGTGGCAATGGACGCGAGCCGGGACGATGCATGACGGACGCGAAGTCAGCCATCTCGACCGCCGCTCTATCTTGCTTGGCCTGTCGGCCGGCGCCCTCGGCAGTCTGCTGCTTGGTGCAGCCATGGCGCACTGGACCGATGCCGCACAGCCGTGGCTCGACGCCGCATTGACCGCTTTCAGCCTTGTCGCACAACTGTGGATGGCGCAAAAGCGTTTGCAGTGCTGGGCGCTCTGGTTCGTACTCGATGTAATTTTTGTCGGCCTGTTCCTTTATAAGGGCCTGTACCTGACGGCGGCCTTGTATGCCCTGTTCACCCTGATTGCAGTGCAAGGCTGGCGTGAGTGGCGTGCTGATCCGGCGTTGCAGCGATGAAAGTCGTTGTCCTCACCGGCCCGGAATCCACGGGCAAGAGCTGGCTGGCGGCAGGTCTTCAGCAACAGTTTGGCGGCCTGCGAGTCGACGAATATGTGCGCTGGTTCATCGAGCAGAATCCTCGTGATACCTGCCTGGCCGACATCCCGGAGATCGCCCGTGGCCAACTGCAATGGGAAGATCAGGCGCGAGCGCAACAGCCTGCATTGCTGATTCTCGACACCCATCTGCTGAGCAATATGCTGTGGAGCCAGACCCTGTTCGGCGACTGCCCGAACTGGCTGGAGCCCGAGTTGCTGGCGCGGCATTACGATCTGCACCTTTTATTGTCGCCGGAGCAGATCGACTGGACCGACGACGGCCAGCGCTGCCAGCCACAACTGAGCGAGCGCCTGGGGTTTTATCAGGCAACCCGAGATTGGCTGGAGCAGCACGGCCAGCCACTGCAAATCATTCAGGGCAACTGGGACGAACGGCAGGCGCAAGCCTTTGCTGCAGTTGCTCGCTTATTGGCACATTAACCGCCTGATAAGTCGTATCCAGCCGCTGTTTCAGCGGCAAAGTGTCCATTCCTGAAACACTCGCCTATGCGCAAAGTCCCCGTCTGAACGCCCTGCATCGCTTTGTCATGCGACTTGTTAAGCCTTTGAAACACTACCGCGCAAACCCCCGTTCCAGAGCTTTGTACCGTCCCTGACTCGCGATGGCCCTTGAAGCCTGTTTCATTGTTGAAACAGGTTCTGTTTCAAGTTTGCACCCGCCATCGTTAACTCGTTGAATTCGTAAAACAATTCAAAAGCGGCACAGCTTTCGCTCTCTCCTTCCCAACGCTGACAAGAGCCAGCCCACTGAAGAAGGAATTGCCGCCGTGGGGAACTTCAATAAAGGCCTGACCTGCCTTCTGCTGATCGGATCAGCAGCCAGCACACTCATCAGTTTCAACGTTCAAGCTGATGGCAATGGCGTGATTGTGCTCAACCGCGATGTTCAGCCAATCCCTATCGGCCGCAGCGGTGGCAAAGACCCCTACCCGACGACCGTCAACGCCAACCCTTCGGCGCGCATCAATCAAGCGATGACCAGCACCGAACTTAATGACGGTGACTTTGCCAGTGTAGCCAGTGGCGCCAGCATCAGCGGCCTCGTCACGACACCCAGCGCGACCTTGCCCGGCATGAACGTCCTGACCAACCCCAACGGCCTGCCCGGCATGAGTTCCGGCCATGGCGGCGGCGGTGGCGGCACGATTTCCAACACCATCAATCGCTCGCTGAGCACCGGCCTTGCGCCACTGACCCGCATGGCTGGAGGTCAATAAGATGAATCGCACACTGATCCTGCTCGCACTCCTCGGCTGCTCCAGCGCCATGGCTGACCCGAGCGCTCTGGACAACGCCAATATTCAGAACAGCGGCGTGCAATACAACGGCAACCTGAACATCAACCAGGCTGCCGGCGATCAACAGCAACAGACCAACACCCGCGCCATTGCCATCGGAACATCGGCCAGCGCCACCACCATCATCCAGCAAAAGATCAACACACCCGCCGATCGAAACATCAATGCCAGTTCGACCATCGGTGGCACCTCTTTCAGTAACGGCAACGGCGTCCTGGGCGTGAACCAGGGTTCCGGCGCCAACAACCAAATGGCCAACGCCATGCGCATCAGCATCAGTGGTGCACCGCAAAGCGTTGACGATAGCGCCCTGTCGCAACAGAACGTGGCGCTTTTACCGAGCTCAGGAGCAACTGGTACCTCACCCGGCAGTCGCCAGGTCACCACAAGTGATCAGGCCTTCACCGGCAGCCGCGGGGTAATCCAGGTGAACCAGAGTGCCGGGGTGGGGAACCGAATGGCCAACACCCTGAGCATCCGGGTCGCAGACTGACCCAAATAAAAAGCAGTGCAATTAGAAAGTACCAACACTTAACCAACTAATAAGCACGGAGAAACACCATGAAAACTACAATGGCTCTGAAACCACTGGTTTTCGCTCTTGCAGCAGTTATGGCAATGGCAGCTCAAGCAGGCGGCAACGATCATGGTAACAACGGCGGTCATGGTCATCAGCCTCCTCCACCAAAAGGCCCTACCCTGGAAGAACTGCTGCAAATCGGCGCAGGTGCCGGTGCCGCAGTCCTCGACGTGCAAAGCAGCGGCGGCAATGCCGTGCTGAACCAGGGCACCCAAAACAACGCCAACATCAGCGGTTCGGCCAACGGTACCAACGGCAACGTCGGTATGAACAACACCGCTGGCGACGGTAACCAACAAGACAACGCTGCAGCTCTGGCTACTGCTGACGAAAGCTTTATCTTCGGCTCCGCGGTCTCCGCTTCCAGCGCTACCCAGGTCAACGGCGGCAACACCGTTGCCAACTACTCCAGCACTGCCAATGCCAGTCTGAACAACGTCGGTAACGGCGGTTCCGGCAACATCGGCGTGAACAACAGTGCCGGCAACTTCAACCAACAGAAAAACAACCTGGCAATCGCTGTGTCTGGTGGTCGTGTGGCTCAGGCTGCCGCTGCTGCCAACCAAAGCTCTTCGGGCCTGATCGTTGGCAACAACGGCACTCAGACCTTCAAGAAAGACACTCTTACTGGCACAGTTGCCGCCGTCGGCGTGTTCGGCGCAGCCGGCACCGCAACCACCAAAGGTGACGATCATCACAGCGGTGGCGGTTATGGTAACGACGACAAAGGTCATGGCGGCAGTGGCGGTAGCCAGGACACCAAGTCTGACTTCGTTGCCGTGGGTGTCTTTGGTCTGGCTGGCGTGACCACTCAACAAGTGCTGACCCCAGATGGCTGGAAAAACCCTGTGACCAACAACGCCAATATCTCTAACGTTGGTAACAACTTCTCCGGCAACGCTGGTTACAACAACGCTGCTGGTGTTGGTAACCAACAAAGCAACTCGCTGTCCATCGCCGCAGGTTGCAAAGCCTGCATGTAATCGCGATCGAAACGAAAGCCCCGGAAACGGGGCTTTTTCCTCAGTCCGCAAAGGCGTATCGATCATGCGTAAGACTGCCCTTATTGCCCTGCTTTGCCTGTCCGGCCTGACCCAGGCTGCGCAGATGCCCGTCGCTGCCCTGCCGGGTGGCACGCTCATCTACAAGAACGTGCAAAGCATTCGTGAGCGCAAGTTTTCCGACATCGTCGAACAGAAAACCGATTTCAGTTGCGGCGCCGCTGCACTGGCCACGGTGTTACGCCAGGGTTATTGGCTCGACGTCGATGAGGAGCACATCATCAAAGGCATGCTGGTCAATGCTGACCAGGACCTTGTTCGCACTCAAGGTTTTTCCATGCTGGACATGAAGCGCTATATCGAAAGCATCGGCATGCGCGCCAGGGGCTACAAAATCCCGCCGGATAAACTGGATGCTGTAACGATTCCGGTGGTGGTACTGATGGAAATTCGCGGCTACAAGCATTTCGTGGTGCTACAGCGTTCGGACAAGAATTGGGTTTACATCGGAGACCCGGTTTTAGGCCACAAACGCTATACCCATGATGACTTTGTCAAAGGTTGGAACGGTATCGTCTTCGCCATCGTCGGCCCCGGTTATGACAAAACCAATGCATTGCGCAGTCCACCGACACCGCTGACCGCGAAGAACAAGCTGGATAACTTCAACCCTGTCAGAGATGCCGAATTGATGGACTTCGGGTTCATACAGAGCGACTTCTTTTAATCGCCGATTATAAAGAATGGGACTGGATGTCCCGGGAGCAGCAGATGAAAACCTCATACTGGCTGGCCGCCGCCTGCCTGGCAGCGAGCGCGTCAGGCTATGCCAATGCAGGATTCAAACCTATTGAAGTACAGGACCAGGAGCTTTCCCAGCTGCGTGGTCGGTATGTGATGCCGGGGCGGATTATCAGCTTCGGCATTGTCATGAGCAGTACCTGGCGCAACGCCAGCGGTGATTTGATCGGGGCTGCGACCTCGATGCAGCTACAGGCTTCAACCATCAAACCTGAATTCTATGTCTCGACCATCAAGGAAACTGGCAATGGCAATCCCCTGCAAACAGGGACTGGCACGGTTACCGGTGGAGCCGGACTCAATAGCAGCCAGGGCGTGACGCAAAGCGTACGTGCCGCCGGTGATACAAACACGGCATACAACAATGTCGCAATCAACGTCTCTGAGGCTAACCAGGCCCCGGCCCTGATACCCGCACAAGGCCAGGCCCTGATGGCAGGGCAAACCATCGGTGGCAGCAACGCCGCCGGCAGTGTCGCAGTTTCGGCCACCAACGGTGGCGTGCAAATGGCCATTCAGGCGTCCGGAAATCAAGGTACCGCCCTGCAACAGGTCGCTCAAGGCGGATTGCTGCAAAACACCCGTCTGCTGGGCAGCGCCAACGTGGTCAACAACATGACTCAACTCAACGTCGTACTGAACAATAACGGCATTAGCGCCGGCGCACTGGACTGCAACCTGAGTCAACTCAGGGCACTACGCAATATCGGATATTGAACTACGCTGAGTCTCGATCATTGGGCTTAAAGGGACGGCTTATTCATGTATCGATCAGTACCACTGCGCGCAGCTTTATGTTTGAGCACTCTTCTACCGGCGGCAATGCTCCAAGCAGCACCTGACGCTGATGTAGAGACCCTGAAACAGGAACTATTGGAGCTTAAGCAGCGATACGAAGTACAACAAAAAGCCCTGGCGGTTCTCGAGCAACGAGTCCGTCAGGTTGAAGATCAGCCAGCCGCTCCTCAACCAAAACGTCTGGCAAAATCGCCAGCCGACTTGAAGGGCAATCCAAAAGTGGCCACAGGGACCGGGGCCGCAGCAGCGTCGGGGGGCGCAGCCGGGGGAAGTGGCGCCTCTTACGGTCAGTCGCTGGCCGACGATTCGCAACCGGCGCAGAGCGTGTCCAACCTGTACGACGAGGCCAGCGGCTTCTTTGGCGGCGGCAAGTTCAGCCTGGAAACCGGCATTACCTACTCGCGATATGACACCCGCCAGCTGATCCTCAACGGGTTCCTGGCGCTGGACTCGATTTTCCTCGGCAACATCAACCTTGACCGGATCAAGGCTGACACCTGGACACTCGACCTCACCGGCCGCTACAACTTCGACAACCGCTGGCAGTTCGATCTGAACGTGCCTGTGGTCTACCGTGATTCGACGTATCAGTCCGGCGGCGGCAACGGCGGCGCCTCCAATGTCACCACCGAACAGGACGTGTCACGCGACCCGACCATCGGCGACGTCAACTTCGGTATCGCCTACAAGTTCCTCGACGAGTCGGCCAATACCCCGGACGCCGTGGTTACCTTGCGCGTCAAGGCACCGACCGGCAAGGACCCGTTCGGTATCAAACTGCGCCAGACCGATGCCAACTCCAACCTGTTCGTGCCTGATACCCTGCCGACCGGCAACGGTGTCTGGTCCGTTACCCCGGGTATATCGCTGGTCAAGACGTTTGACCCGGCCGTACTGTTCGGCAGTCTGTCCTACACCCACAACCTGGAAGAGTCGTTTGACGACATCAGTTCCACGGTCAACCAGAAAACCCCGGGCAAGGTACAGATCGGCGACAGCTTCCAGATTGGCGCTGGTATCGCTTTTGCACTGAACGAGAAGATGAGTATGTCGTTCTCGGTGTCTGACCTGGTGCAGCGCAAGAGCAAGTTGAAACAGGATGGCGGTGATTGGCAGTCGGTGGTTTCCAGCGATGCCAACGCCGGTTACTTCAACGTCGGTATGACCATTGCGGCTACTGATAACCTGACCATCGTGCCCAACCTGTCCATCGGCATGACCGATGACGCACCGGACTTTTCCTTCAGTCTGAAATTCCCGTACTACTTCTAAAAGGCAGATCAATAGATCACAGCCTTCGGCAGCTCCTGCATCGGGTTTGTATACACCCTGTAGGAGCTGCCGAAGGCTGCGATCTTTTGCTTTCAGCGGATTTGATGTTTATGCAGTAACCGGTAAAACGTCGGCCGCGAAACTCCAAGCACTTTCGCCGCAATACTGAGGTTGTCACTGTGCCGATTCAACACATCACACAGTGCCTGGCGTTCGGCACGAGTCTTGTAGTCTTCAAGAGTGCCCATCGGGGTCGCGATTGAATGCTGGCTGATCAGCCCGAGATCCCGTGCCTCGATCTGCCGACCTTCGGCCAGCACCAGCCCCCGACGCACACGGTTCGCCAGTTCGCGAACATTGCCGGGCCAGTCATGTTTACCCATGGCAATCAGGGCATCTTCACTGAAGCTGCGCGGTCTGCGCCCGGTTTCATGGCTGTAGAAATGCGAGAAATGGTTGGCCAGCATCGATAGATCGCCATGCCGTTCACGCAATGGCGCGGTGACCACCTGCAAGACATTCAGCCGGTAATACAGGTCTTCACGAAAACGTTTCTTCTCGATGGCCGCTTCAAGATCGACGTGGGTTGCCGCCAGCACTCGCACATCGACCGGAATCGGCTGACTGCCGCCCACGCGTTCGATGTGCTTTTCCTGAAGAAAGCGCAGCAGATTGGCCTGCAGTTCCAGCGGCAGATCACCTATTTCATCGAGAAAAAGCGTGCCACCGTTGGCCGCCTCGATACGCCCGACCTTGCGCTGATGCGCGCCGGTGAATGCGCCCTTTTCGTGGCCGAATAACTCTGACTGAATCAGATGTTCGGGAATCGCCCCGCAATTGATTGCCACGAACGGTTTGCTGTGACGCTGGGATTGCCGGTGCAACGTGCGCGCGACCAGTTCTTTGCCGGTACCGCTTTCGCCACGGATCAACACCGGGGATTCGGTCGGCGCCAATTTACTCAATAACTTGCGCAGTTCGCGGATCGGTTTGCTGTCACCGAGCAACTCATGCTCTGGCTGATCAACGTGAATCGTGCCCTGCCCGCGCAAACGCGCCATACCGAACGCACGGCCAAGGGTTACTTGCACCCGCGAGACATCAAACGGCAAGGTGTGGAAATCGAAAAACCACTCGCAAACAAAGTCGCCGACGTTCTGTAACCGCAGGACTTCCTGATTCAGCACGGCGATCCATTCGGTGCCGCTGCGGCTGATCAGTTCCTTGACCGCTTCGGGACGTTCGAGGTGAAAAGGCTGTAATCGCAACAAGCCGACATCACAACTGCGGTCGGCAGCATTTTCCAGAGTACAACTGTCGACATCCCAGCCTACCGCGCGTAATCCGGGCAATAGGCGGTGACAGTCGTCGCAGGGATCGACCACCAATAAACGTCGTAACGCAGGCGCTTCGCTCATGACTGTTCCTTGGCGCCAAATTTAAGGAAATGAGTGTAAAAACAGTCATTTGGCTCACCTGGCTGTAACATTAGCAAGATTTTGACAGTGCCTTGTATCGTTTGCTTATAGGTGTACAAGCTATTGAGTTATAAGTAGCTTCTTTGTTAGTTAGCTATCGACTTGAATCTTTCATCCAGCTTTCAAAAACTGTCGGAAAACTGAGTATATGAAAGAAAGTTGAAATTTCTTTCGCCTGAGTGTGACCCGATGCCGGGTTGCGTGCATCAGTACAAGTATCCAGCCGAACGGTAAGCCCAACCGACGGCATATCACTTGATTGGGCACTACAGAGAGAAGACCCCATGACCGCCCCGCTCCGTATCAACGAAGCTCTTATGATTGCCAACCACGCATTTGAACCGTTCCAATGCGTAGCCTGGGCCCCACAAGACGGCAATGGCGAACTGAACCTGAGCGTCATCGACCGTACCAACTCGCATATCGGACGTACAAAAATTCCGAGCAGCGCCTATTCCGATCCAGCGCAACTTGAACTGCTGTTGCAGCAAGCACGCGCCGAACTGAGCAAAGAAGGCCACCAACTGCAATCGTGGTCGATGCCACATTGATCGAAGCGTAAAGCGGATGACTTTTCAGTCATCCGCTTTTTTTATAAGTTGCCAAAGTCTTTTTCAACTTACGCACTGTTGTATAACTTCCCCCCGCCATTTTCGGCCTGATTGCTTGGCAGGCTTGCGATTGGTTCAAAAAGACACTGTTCTGGCACAGTCTGACCCTCCACCTGTTAGTTATGTCAGTTGTAGTTCGGTGTATTCAGGCGTTGAATGTTCCGCTCATGCAGTTACTCACTCGGTTCCCGGGTCGGGCCAACTTGCAAGGAGAGGCATGCATGTCCACCCAGAACGCCTACGCACTCCCGACGCTAGCGAATAACGCCGGGCAACTAGACAAACGATTTGCCAATACCGGCGTTGCCCAGGTGTATTTCGCCGGCAGTGTGTCCAGCATGACTCAGGGTGTTGCCCTGGACCCGCAAGGACGCGTATTGGTCGCCGCCAAAGTCGGCACCGCCGAAGGCAGCCGTTTCGGACTAGCCCGTCTGCTGGCTGACGGCTCGGCTGATCTGGGTTTCGGTCATCAGGGCAGCGTGATCGACGAGTTCGCTCGGGGTTTCGAAGCCATGGCTGGCAAAGTGCAGGTGTTGCCTGACGGAAGAATCCTGCTGACCGGCCTGCATTATGAAAATGCTCACCGCACCCTGCCCGCCCTCGCCATGTTCGATGATCGCGGTTTTCCCGACCAGTCATTTGGCGACAACGGTCGGCTGGTTGTGCGCCTGCCGGGCGACTTGTCCATGGGCACTCGCGATGTCTGGTTGCCGCCGGGGGTTCCGGGCGCCGAAGCCTGCGATATCGCCGTGCAGCCCGACGGACACATCCTGCTGATCGCCAACCACCACTTCGAATTGGCCGACCATGCCGGCATGCTGATCCGCCTGACCCCAGACGGTAGCCTCGACAATACTTTCAACGGCCGCGGCTTCGTGATGATCCGTCATTTGCTGCTCAATACCTGGCTCAGCAGCCTGTTATTGCAGGATGACGGGCGAATTATTGTTGCCGGCTCCATCGACTTCCCGCAGCAAGGGCTGGTGGCGCGTTATCTGCCGGACGGACGTCTTGACGAGCGCTTTGCGCTGGACGGTTTCATGGCGTTCACCGCGCACGGCAAAAGCGCCCAGGTCAGTCAGGTCATCGAATCCATGGAACATCTGCATTGTTTCGGCAGCAGCCGCGACCCGATACGCTGCCTGTCGCTAAGCCTGCACCTTAATGGTCGAACGGAACTGCACAGCAACGATGGTCATCCGCAGCTGTTGGATATCGGCCCCAGCGGCTGCCAATGGAGCGCCGCCCAACGCATGGCTGACGGCCGAATCTTGGCGGTCGGCGCGACGATTGGCGGGGTCGAAGCAGACTTCATCGTTGCTCGATATCTGGCCGACGGCGCACTCGATACAAGCTTCGGCGACGGTCAGGGCTGGTTGCGCACGCGTCTGGGACGCAGCCTTGATACCGCCAACTCACTCGCGGTGCAGCCCGGAGGCGAAATTCTGGTCGGCGGTTATTCGCTCGATGGCAACTACCGGGCAATGGTTGCGCGGTACCTGAATCAATAACAAGAATACCGGCTGTACTTGAACTTGACCGAGACTTGCGGCAACTTGCGCGCTTCTTTAAGACAAGGAGCAGCCGATGTCCGGCTCAATGGCCCAGGCGTTCGCGCACAACTTTCTTGGGCACTCGCCCCGCTGGTACAAGGCGTGCATCGTCGGGTTCCTGATCCTCAATGCGCTGGTGCTATGGACGGTCGGTCCGGTGGCGGCCGGCTGGCTGCTGGTGATCGAGTTCATCTTCACCCTGGCCATGGCGCTCAAATGCTACCCGCTGATGCCCGGTGGCTTGCTGCTGATCGAAGCTCTGCTGCTGAAGATGACCACGCCGCAGGCGCTTTATGACGAACTGCTGCACAACTTCCCGGTAATCCTGCTGCTGATGTTCATGGTGGCCGGCATCTACTTCATGAAGGATCTGCTGCTGTTTCTGTTCTCGCGGCTGTTGCTCGGTGTGCGTTCCAAGGCAATTCTGGCGTTGATGTTTTGTTTCCTGTCGGCGTTTTTGTCGGCATTTCTAGATGCGCTGACCGTGACGGCGGTGATCATCAGTGCTGCTGTCGGCTTCTATTCGGTTTATCACCGAGTCGCGTCGGGCAACGATCCGCGACAGGACAGCGAATTCAGCGACGATCAACACCTGCCAACCCTTCACCATGAAGACCTCGAACAGTTCCGCGCCTTTCTGCGCAGCCTGCTGATGCATGGCGCGGTCGGTACAGCGCTCGGCGGTGTGTGCACGCTGGTGGGCGAGCCGCAGAATCTGTTGATCGGCCACGAAATGGGCTGGCACTTCGCTGAGTTCTTCCTGAAAGTCGCCCCGGTTTCCCTGCCGGTGCTGGTCGCCGGTCTGGTGACCTGTGTGCTGCTGGAGAAACTGCGCTGGTTCGGTTACGGCACGCTGTTGCCGGACAACGTGCGTGCCGTTCTGGCCAACTACGCCGAAGAAGACAACGCCGAACGCACCCCGCGCCAACGTGCTGCCCTGCTGGTACAAGGCGCCGCTGCGCTGATCCTGATTGCCGGGCTGGCGTTCCATATCGCTGAAGTCGGCCTGATCGGTCTGATGGTGATCGTGTTGATCACCGCGTTTACCGGGATCACCGACGAGCATCGCCTCGGCAGCGCGTTCAAGGACGCCATGCCATTCACTGCGTTGCTGGTGGTGTTTTTTGCGGTGGTTGCGGTGATTCACGATCAACAGCTGTTTGTGCCATTGATTCAATGGGTGCTGGCGCTGCCGCCAGATCAGCAACCGGGCATGCTGTTTATTGCCAACGGTTTGCTTTCGGCGATCAGCGACAACGTGTTTGTCGCGACGATCTACATCACCGAAGTTAAACAGGCGTTCCTCAACGGCCACATGAGCCGTGAGCACTTCGAAACGCTGGCGATTGCGATCAACACCGGCACCAACCTGCCGAGCGTCGCCACGCCGAATGGTCAGGCTGCTTTCCTGTTCCTGCTGACGTCGGCGATTGCGCCGCTGGTGCGTTTGTCGTACGGGCGGATGGTGTGGATGGCGGTGCCGTACACCGTGGTGATGGGCTTGTTGGGCTGGTATGCAGTGAGTTACTGGCTGTAACTGCACTGGATAAAATTGTGGGAGCTAGCCTGCTAGCGATGAGGGCGTGTCAGACAAGCTATCTGTCGAATGACACACCGCAATCGCTAGCAGGCTAACTCCCACATTTGTTTTGTGGTGCGTTAGTGACGCAGGATGTACTTCTCGATCGCTTGGGCCACACCGTCTTCGGTGTTTGGCCCGGTGACCACGTCGGCCTGACGCTGCACTGAATCCTCCGCCTGGCCCATGGCAATCGAAAAACCCGCGCAATGAAACATCGCCGGATCGTTGCCGCCGTCACCAATCGCCGCCGTCTGTTCCAGCGGCACGCCCAGGTATTCGGCGATTGTCGCCAGCGCTGCGCCCTTGTTGGCCTCCAGCGCCGTGACGTCGAGATACACCGGTTGCGAACGCGACACCTGCGCCAGACCGTTGACCTTCGGCAGCAACTGCGCCTCCAGCTCGATCAGCAACTCGGTGTTGTTGCTGGTAGCGACGATCTTGTCGATCCGTTCCAGATACGGCTCGAAGCTCTCAACCACCACCGGCGGATAACCGAGCCCGTGCTGTTCACGCGGGACCATCGGCCCGTGCGGGTCCTTCAGCAGCCAGTCACCACCACTGAACACCCAGATTTCAACGTCCGGTTGATCAACGAACAGCGCCAACGCGGTCAATGCCGCCGCGACCGGCAAATAGTGCGCGACCAGCAGCGTGCCATCAGGTTTGACGATGGTCCCGCCATTGAACGCTGCCGTCGGCAAATCAACGCCCAAGGCTTCGATCTGTTGCAGCATGGCTTTGGGCGGTCGCCCGGTGGCCAGGCTGAAAAACACCCCCGCCTCGCGCAATGCACGAACCGCGTCAATGGTGCGCTGGCTCAGGCTGTGATCGGGCAGCAGCAGCGTACCGTCCATGTCACTGAGCAGAAAACGGATGGGTTGCTTCGGCAAGTTACTCATCCCAGACCATGCCAGACGCGACCATCGCGAGTCAGCAGGTCTTCAGCCGCTTGTGGGCCATCGTCACCGGCCGCATAGCTCTGCACGCTCGCGTCCTGCTGCCAGGCATCGAGGAACGGTTGCACGGCGCGCCAGCCGTTCTCGATGTTGTCGGCGCGCTGGAACAGCGTCTGATCGCCTGTCAGGCAGTCGTAGATCAGGGTTTCGTAGCCGGTGGACGGCTGCATCTCGAAGAAGTCCTTGTAGGCAAACCCCAGCTCGATGTTGGCCATGTTCAGCGCCGGCCCGGGACGCTTGGCCAGCAGGTCGAACCACATGCCTTCGTTGGGCTGGATCTGGATACGCAGATAGGTCGGCTGCAACTCATCGACCTCGGTATCGCGGAACTGCGCATACGGCGCCGGCTTGAAGCAGATGACGATCTCGGTGTCGCGTACGCTCATGCGTTTGCCGGTGCGCAGATAGAACGGCACGCCGACCCAGCGCCAGTTATCGATCATGACTTTGAGCGCGACGTAGGTTTCGGTACTGCTGTCAGGCGCGACGTTGGGTTCCTCGCGGTAACCCGTCAGCGGCTTGCCATCGACTTCACCGGCACTGTATTGGCCGCGAACCGAATTGGCTCGCGCCTCTTCGGTGGTCCATGGGCGAATCGCGCCGACTACTTTGGCCTTCTCGCCCCGCACTGCATCGGCGCCGAACGCGGCCGGCGGTTCCATCGCGACCATCGCCAGCAACTGGAACAGGTGATTGGGCACCATGTCGCGCAATGCACCGGTGTGTTCGTAAAAACTGCCACGGGTTTCAACGCCGACGGTTTCGGCGGCGGTGATTTGTACGTGGTCGATGTAATGATTGTTCCAGAACGCTTCGAACAGGCTGTTGGAGAACCGGCTGACCAGAATGTTCTGTACGGTTTCCTTGCCCAGGTAATGGTCGATCCGATAGATCTGCTTCTCGCTCATCACTTTGAGCAGACAGGCGTTCAACGCCTCGGCGGTATGCAGGTCGGAGCCGAACGGCTTCTCGATCACCACCCTTCTGAACGCTTCCGGGGTTTCTTCGAGCAAACCGGCGGAGCCGAGACGGCGCACCACTTCGCTGAAGAACCGTGGCGCGGTGGCCAGATAGAACACCGCATTGCCCGTGCCGCTGTCGGCGATTTTCGCCGCCAGCGCTGAATAAGTGCTGTCGTCCAGGAAATCGCCCTGAACGTAGCTGATGCCCTTGGCGAGCTTGGCCCACAAGGCCGGATCAAGCATCTGATCGCCCTTGCCGACCTTCGCCGCGACTTCGGTACGGATGAAATCTTCGAGCTTCTGCGCGAAGGCTTCATCGGTAATGGCGTTGTGGTCAACGCCGATGATCCGCAGGCCATCGTCAAGCAGGCCGTCGCGACTCAGGTTGTACAGCGCCGGCATCAGCAAACGCTTGACCAGGTCACCGTGAGCACCGAACAGAAACAGCGTGGTCGGTGGTGCGGGTTCTGCCTTGGATTTCCTGCGAATCGTATGGGTCATTTTTTCGGAGTCTCCACATGGCCGCCGAAGCCGAAGCGCTGGGCCGAAAGAATCTTGTCGCCAAACGTGCCCTGGCCGCGCGAACGGTAGCGAGAGAACAGCGAGTTCGACAGCACCGGCACCGGCACTGCTTGCTCCATGGCCGCTTCGATGGTCCATTGACCTTCGCCGCTGTCCGCCACCGAACCGGAGAAACCGTCGAGTTTCGGATCGCTGGCCAATGCATCGGCGGTCAGGTCGAGCAACCACGACGAAACCACACTGCCGCGACGCCAGACTTCGGCGATGTCGGCAACGTTCAGATCAAAACGCTGATCTTCCGGCAGACGCTCGCTGGACTTGGTCTTGAGGATGTCGAAACCTTCGGCGAAGGCCGCCATCATCCCGTACTCGATGCCGTTGTGAATCATCTTCACAAAGTGCCCGGCACCGGCAGGACCGGCATGAATGTAGCCATGCTCGGCGCGATGGTCGTCGGACTTGCGATCCTTGGTACGCGGAATGTCGCCCATACCCGGCGCCAGTGCAGCGAACAGCGGATCGAGACGGCTGACGGTTTCGGCATCGCCGCCGATCATCATGCAGTAGCCGCGCTCCAGGCCCCAGACGCCGCCGGAAGTACCGACGTCAATGTAATGCAGGCCCTTCTCAGCCAGGGTTTTCGCCCGGCGAATATCGTCCTTATAGTTGGTGTTGCCGCCGTCGATGATGGTGTCACCGGCTTCAAGCAGATTGCTCAGGGTTTCGATGGTGTCTTCGGTCGGCGCGCCGGCCGGCAGCATGACCCAGACCGCACGCGGTTTGGCCAGACCGGCAACCAGTGCCGGCAGATCGGAAACGCCTGTAGAGCCCTCGGCGGCCAGGGTGTCGACAAAGGCGGTATTGCGGTCGAAAACAACGGTGCTGTGACCGTTGAGCATCAGACGCCGTGCAATATTGCCGCCCATGCGGCCCAGTCCAATAATCCCGAGTTGCATGTGCTGATGCTCCTTACTACAAATAAATGTGTGTCAATGGTTATAGCCCAACGCGACTAATGGAGGTTAGTCCAGAGCGTTGCGATGAAGTTTCCGGGCATTGTGCCCGATCCAGACTGATAACGTCGGGAATCGTGCCGAAGACACACCGACCATGAAAAATAAAAAAGTTCCATTCACGGACAAAAGAAATCAAAATTGGCGCCGATAGTAAGTCAGCACCCCAAATCGGGGGCGACTTACAGTTGATGCACGCCATTTGCGAGGTGAGCAATGGGCACAGTACACACAGCAATGCCTCCACAGACTTTGTACGTCACGATCCGTCGCGATGAATTGCGCCAGTTGAAAGACGAGCGTGACCAGTTGAAGCAAGAACTCGCCCAACTGCGCCTGATGATGCACGGCGAGCAGCCCAAGCCGCTGCCGGTCGTCCAGCGTCACCCGCACGCCTGACCCTCGCCTGATTCGGGAACAGCACTGCCTGTTCCCGACATGATCCCTCCCTGCCCGCTCAGCTCAATTAACAAATTTTTCACATTCGCTTGCGGATACTTCGACCCCATTCTGGCCGTACCTTTGCGTACGGCTTTCGTTCGTCGGCTTCATGCTCTGGTTTCAAGAAGCGTTCCGGCGGGTTTGTCTTGTAATAGCTGGAGTGCTGAATGGCATTGTTCAAACGCAGCAAATCGACTGCGGCAGGTTTCGACTGGGCCGGTCTGATTTGGCTGTTCGTCTTCTTCTGGTATTTCTCCGGTATCACTCAACTGCTGATCCAGCTGACCGGCACCTCCGGTTTCAGTGGATTCCGTCAGGCGTTCTTCATGAGCGCGCTGTGGCTCGCGCCGATGTTGCTGTTCCCCAAGCGCACCAAGTTGCTGGCCGCAATAATCGGCGTGGTGCTGTGGGCCTGCTCGATGGCCAGCCTGGGTTACTTCTTCATCTATCAGCAGGAATTTTCCCAGAGCGTCATCTTCATCATGTTCGAGTCGAACATTTCTGAAGCTGGCGAGTACATGACCCAGTATTTCGCCTGGTGGATGATCCCGGCGTTCCTCGCGCATACCGTGTTCGCCTACTTCCTGTGGACCCGCCTGCGCCCGGTGTACATGCCTCGTGGCCGCGCATGGGTCGCGGCTACGGCGATTGTGATCGCTGTGGTTGGTTATCCGCTGGTCAAGCAAACAATGCGCATGGGCTCCTTCGCTCAGGGTTTCGAAAAGTTTGAAACCCGCATCGAGCCAGCGGTGCCTTGGCAAATGGCCGTGGCCTATCACCGTTACGTTGATACTCTGGCCGATATGCAGGACATGCTGCACAGCGCGAGCAAGATTCCGCCGCTGCACAACCTCAAGGATGCCGGCGCCAATCAGCCTGCCACTCTGGTGCTGGTCATCGGTGAGTCGACCAACCGTCAACGCATGAGCCTTTACGGTTATCCGCGAGAGACCACGCCGGAACTCGACAAGCTCAAGGATCAACTGGCGGTGTTCGACAATGTCGTCACCCCGCGTCCTTACACGATTGAAGCGCTGCAGCAGGTACTGACTTTCGCCGACGAAGAGAATCCGGACCTGTATCTGTCCACTCCGTCGCTGGTCAGCATGATGAAACAGGCAGGTTACAAGACCTTCTGGATCACCAACCAGCAGACCATGACCAAGCGCAACACCATGCTCACGACCTTTTCCGAACAGGCCGATGAACAGGTGTACCTGAACAACAACCGTAATCAGAACGCCGCCCAGTACGACGGTGACGTGATCGAGCCGTTCAACAAGGCCCTGACCGATCCGGCGCCACGCAAACTGATCGTCGTGCATCTGCTCGGTACTCACATGAGCTACCAGTACCGTTATCCGCCGACTTTCGACAAGTTCCAGAATCGCGACGGCGTACCGGCCGGTGTGCGTGATGACCAGGTGCCGACCTACAACAGCTACGACAACGCGGTGCTGTACAACGATTTCGTGGTTTCCAGCCTGATCAAGGATTACGCCAAATCCGATCCGAATGGTTTCCTGTTGTACCTCTCCGACCACGGTGAAGACGTGTTCGACTCGGTCGGTCATAACACCCTGGGTCGTAACGAGAACAAGCCTACCGCGCCGATGTACACCATCCCGTTCATGGCCTGGGCCTCGCCGAAATGGCGTGAAACCCATAACTGGAACCTTGCCGGTGATCTGCAACGACCTTACAGCAGCTCGCATCTGATCCACACCTGGGCGGATCTGGCGGGTTTGAGCTTCGATGAACTGGATCACAGCAAAAGCGTGGTCAGTGACAGCTTCAAAGCTCGCCCACTGCTGATCGGCAACCCGTATGAACGCGAACAACGCGCCCTGATCGACTTCAGCCTGATGAAGCCGAAGAAAGCGGAAACACCCGCAACACCGGCCCCCGGGGTCGCGCAAAAGTAAAACCGACAAGGGGCCGAAAGGCCCCTTTTTCATGCCTTGAAACTTCCACAAATAATAATATTTCTCGTTTGTTACTAAATCGCGCGGCTCCTTCTCGTCTCTGAATCAATGGATTTTTCCCTCGACGACAAGGAGTCGGCTGCGATGTTCGCGCCTATCACCCGTTCCATGACCCTCACTCTTGGCTTTTGCAGCGCTGCATTGAGTGCTGATCTGCTGGCAGAAACCGATGCCGAAAAACAGCCAGAGTCAGCCGCCACGGCTTTGGAGCTGGCGTCCACCAGCGTCACCGCCCAAGGCCTGGGCACCAACACCGAAAACACCGATTCGTACACCACTGGCGCGATGAGTACCGCGACCAGGATGAATCTGTCGATCAAGGAAACCCCGCAATCGGTGTCCGTGGTCACGCGCCAGCAGATGGATGATTTCAAACTCGGTACATTGTCCGAAGCCATGCGCCAGACCACCGGCATCGTCGTCCAGCACAACGACTCGGACCGGGTCAGCTATTCGTCGCGCGGCTACTCGATCAACAATTTCCAGATCGACGGGATGCTGAATACCTTCAGCTACATGAAGTCCGACGCCGACACGATTATCTACGACCGCATTGAAGTGGTACGCGGCGCCACCGGCCTGACCACGGGTGCCGGTGATCCGTCAGCAACCATCAACATGGTGCGCAAGCGTCCGACCGCACAGCTGCAAGCCCTGGCAGGTGTCAGTGGCGGCAGCTATGACAATTACTACAGCTACGTCGATGTCGGCGGGCCGTTGGCCTTTGATGGGCGACTGCGTGGGCGTACGGTATTGGCCTACCGCGACAGCCAGTCGTTTCGCGACAAGTACGCGCAGCAACGGGAAGTCGGTTACGGCATTCTTGAAGCCGATCTGACCGAATCCACGATATTGGCGGTCGGTTACGACTATCAGGACAAACAGGTCCAGGGCACCTCCTGGGGAACCACGCCTTACTGGAATGCGGATGGCAGCAAAGCGCACCTCGGCCGCTCGACCAACATGGCGACTTCCTGGAGTTCATGGCCGCTGCGCGACAAAACTGCGTTTGCCACTCTGGACCAGCAACTGGCGGGAGGCTGGCATCTGAAGGCTGCCTACACTCACCGCAAAAGTGACGGTGACGGCAAGATCTACTACGCCGGCAGCGGTTTTCCGGAACCAGACCGCAGCGGCATGACCGCCACCATCGGGCACATGGTCGGCGACCAGACCATGAAGGCCTACGACCTCAATGTGTCGGGGCCCTACTCCCTGCTGGGCCGCGAGCACGAATTGATGTTCGGCTACGGCGAAGCCGAACGCACCTCTAACGATCCGTATGCCATTGATGGCCCGCGCGCGGACGATTACACAAGCGTGCGTGACTGGAAATACATGGGCGGTATCGGCAAATTCCCCGACACCGTCACCGGGCTGACCGGTTTCAAGGACAGCACACGCCAGAAGGCCGGCTACCTCGCCACCCGCCTGAGCCTCACCGACGAACTGCACGCCGTGCTCGGCGGCCGTTACGGCAGCTGGGAGGCCTCCAGCACCACCAACACCTACGACCAGGCCCTGCAAAAGACCGGCGTCGACCACAGCAGCCAGCAACACAACGACATGTGGACACCTTACGCCGGCCTGCTCTACGACCTGACGCCCGAATACACCGCCTACGTCAGCTACACCGACATTTTCAAACCGCAAAGCAACCGTGACGCCAGCCGCAAATACATCGACCCGGTGGTCGGCAGCAACTATGAATTGGGCCTCAAGGGCAGCCTGCTTGAAGAACGCCTGAACGTCGCCACGGCAGTGTTCTGGAGCAAGCAGGACAACGTCGCCGAAGTGGACAATTCGGTACTGCCGGACCCTGTGACCGGCGAGCAGTTCTACAAATCGGGCGGCAAGGGCAACAAGGTCAACGGCTTTGAAGCCGAGGTTTCGGGCGAAGTGCTCGACGGCTGGAACATGACCGCCGGTTACACCTACACCCACTCGGTCAACGGTGAAAAAGAACGCACCAACACCCGACAGCCATTGAACATGCTCCGATTGTCCACGGCGTATCGCTTGCCGGGTAACTGGCACGCCCTGACCGTGGGTGGCGCGGTGAATTGGCAGAGTGACATTTACGGCGATGCCAATCGCCCGGTCGGACGCGGCGCGAATGGCCGGATCGTCACCGAACGTGCGCGGATCAATCAGGAGGCCTACACCGTGGTCAAACTGATGTCGCGTTATGAGTTCGACAAGCATCTGTCAGCCTCGCTGAACGTCGATAACCTGTTCGACAAGAAATATTACGACAACGTCGGCTTCTACAACGGCGTGTACTGGGGCGACCCGCGCACGGTCACGCTGAGTCTCGACTGGAAGCTCTGAAAGCTGCGGTGAAGAACCTGCACCCCTCGACCTGCGGCGAGGGGATTTATCCCCGTTGGGTCGCGAAGCGGCCCCGTCTTGATCCATACAAGAGGGCCTGCTGCGCAGTCCAACGGGGATAAATCCCCTCACCACAGGTTTACTGCCGTCCTTCAACGCGTTAACCCCGAGTTAATTCGCCTGCCGGACACTGCCCCTCGTACGCTGATTCATGGATGAAAGGCTCCGACTTTTCCAGTGGAGGCACCATGAAAACCACAACTGCAATTCTCGCCGGGCTACTCGCCCTCGGTTCCGCCAGCGCATTCGCTGAAGGTGGCGCCGAACGCATGCGGTACTACTACGACAACTTCCCGGTTCACCACGCTCAAAGCGAGCAGAAAGCCGACACCAAGGCCCCGGAACTGCGCGTTCCGGATGACCAGACGGCGCAAGTGACCGAGTCTTATCGCAACTGATTTACCGATAGACCTTTTTACCGATGGACCTTCCGGCTCCGCTCTGGCTTGGAAGATGACAGTTGGGCGCCCTTTTCGGGCGCCTTTTTTTATGCCCGCGATTTGTCTGCGGTCAGCACTTTAATGGCCCCAGATCAGCTCTTCGGTCCAACCCAGCTCAGCGAAGTCGGCAGCCCTCAGCCCCGCTTCACCCGCGCAGAAAAACTCGTCCAGTTGTGGTGGTTTCACCGCTGTGTCGCTGAGCATCGTGTGCACCTGGCCACGATGATGGATCTGGTGTTCGAACAGATGCGAGAGCATGCGCAGTCGGCTGTCGTGCTGTGGCGTATCGCGGGCGATGGTGACAATCCGGCCGAGATCGGCATCACGCAGTTGCTCGCAATAGGCGATCAGCCGGCGATCGACGTGTGCTTGTTCTTCACGCAATCGCACGGCGTCAGTAAACGGCTCGTCAGCATTGAAAAACACGTAGCAATCGGGATGCGGATCATCGCCACGCAACTCGCGCTCAAGCGCATCGACGTAGAACCAGTCGCAAGTGAGGATGTGATTGAGCGTCAGGCGAATCGCGGGGAAAAACCCGACTCTCGGCGCCGTCAGCTCTGTGTCGTCCAGTTGCGACCAGGCATTGGCCAGTCGGTGATTGGCCCAGGCGTTTTGATAGGCCATGGTCAACAGATGATGCGATAGCGGCTGGCTCATGTTCGCGCCCTCTTCACTTCAAGCTTCGGCAAAACGCTGTAGCTGCATCTCCTGCAAACGGCTGAGCGTGCGGCGAAACGGAAACTCCAGATAACCCTCGGTGTACAGCGCATCCATCGGCACCTGCGCCTCGATGTACAACGGCACCTTACGGTCGTAACACTCGTCGACCAATGCGATGAAGCGTCGAACGCCATCGTCGTGGACCGACAGTTGCGGCAGCTCGCGGTCGCCCGCCTCCACCCGCGCAGCGCCATCTTCGGTGCCGCGAGCGATACGCCCCTCACGCTTTTGCGCGCTGAGATTGGGTACGTCGCTCAACAGAATAGTCCGGTAGGTGTCACACAGTGCGATGAAATCCATCGCGGCGAACGGTTGCTCGCAAAGATCGGCGTAGCGGCACCAGAGCACCGTTTCGCAGGCTTGCACCACGTTCAACGTCCGGTGTCCGACCGGGATCGGTTCGGCACTGGCATGTTGCCCGACCGCCAGCGACTGAAAGACTTGGCGCAGGGCACTTTCCTGCTCCGGCAGCGCGACAAAATAACGCTGCTGCCCTGCCCCGGGATGCAGACGGTGATCTTCGGCGCCATTCACCGCCACCACTTGCATGTGCGCCTTGATTGCGGCGATAGCCGGGACAAAACGATCACGATTGAAGCCATCGGCGTACAGATCATCCGGCGGCAGATTGGAGGTGCAGACGATCACTACGCCTTCGTCGAACATCACCTGAAACAGCCGACCGAGGATGATCGCATCGCCGATGTCGTTGACGAACAGCTCATCGAAACACAGCACCCGCACTTCAGCGGCCAGCTCTTTGGCCAGCGCGCGCAGCGGATCGGCGATTCCGGTCAACTGAAACGAGCGCTGGTGCACCCAGCCCATGAAATGGTGGAAATGCTGCCGCCGCGCCGGCACCCGCAGGCTCTGATAGAACTGATCCATCAGCCAGGTCTTGCCACGCCCGACCGGGCCCCACAGGTAAACGCCAGTGACCGAACGGGCACCGGCGTGCAAGGCTTCATGGCATTTTTGCAGCGCCCAGACGGCGTGTTCCTGGGCTTCATCCTGGATGAAACCCTTGTGCTCGATGGCATGCTGCCAGGCGCTTAACGGAGAGTCGAAAGTCATGCGCGGCAGTATGCCACGACGCTCCTGCAGGGGGCAGCGTCGTTCACAAGTCCTTTGGCCGACGCAAAATCCGGTAGGAGCTGCGGCACGCTGCGATCTTTTGATCTTGCTGTTAAAAAATCAGGATCAAAAGATCGCAGCGTGCCGCAGCTCCTACAAGGGGGATGCCGGGTTTAGAGGTCGACTTTATGTTTGGCGGCGTACAGGCAAAGCATTTCCATTGCCAGTGTTGCCGCAGCCAGCGAGGTGACTTCCGCGTGGTCATACGCCGGGGCGACTTCCACCACGTCCATGCCCACCAGATTGATCCCGCGCAAACCACCAAGAATCTCCAGCGCTTGCACCGTGCTCAAGCCACCACACACTGGCGTCCCCGTACCCGGCGCAAACGCTGGATCGAGGCAGTCGATATCGAACGTCAGGTACACCGGGTTATCGCCGACCCGCGCCCGAATCGCTTCGACAATCGCCTCACAACCTCGCCGATGCACCTGCCGCGCATCAAGCACCTGAAAGCCCTGATGATCGTCGTTGGTGGTGCGCAAACCGATCTGCACCGAGCGCGCCGGATCAACCAGCCCTTCGCGTGCCGCGTGCCAGAACATGGTGCCGTGATCGACGCGCTTGCCCTCCTCATCCGGCCAGGTATCGCTGTGCGCGTCGAAGTGGATCAGCGACAACTTGCCGTGTTTGCGCGCATGCGCCTTGAGCAACGGGTAGCTGATGAAATGATCGCCACCAAAGGTCAGCATCGCGCTACCGGAAGCGAGGATTTTCTCGGCATGGGCCTCGATGCTGTCCGGGATGGTGTGCGGTGAGCCGTAATCGAAGTCGCAGTCGCCGTAGTCGATCACCGCAAGATGATCGAACGGGTCAAACGCCCACGGCCAGTGGCGTTCCCAGGCAATCCCGGCGGAGGCGGCGCGAATTCCTCGCGGCCCGAAACGCGCGCCCGGGCGGTTGCTGGTGGCGGTGTCGAACGGCACGCCGCTGACTGCCACATCGACGCCGCGCAAGTCACGGCTGTAGCGGCGGCGCATGAAACTGGTGATTCCGGCGTAGGTGCTTTCGGCGCTGGTGCCGTAAAGGCTATCGCGGGTTATCGCTTGATCGTTATCGACTGGCACGTCCATCGGTGTGCTCCTGTTCTTATTGATGGCTACGGAAAGTGGTCCACATACGCGTGCGCTGACGCATGTCCTTGAGGCTCATGCTGCGGTCGGCGTACAAACGATCGCGCACTTCAGGCAGCGGATAGATGTCGGGATCGTTGCGCACTGCTTCATCCACCAGCGGCGTGGCAGCCTGATTGGCGGTGGCGAAAAACAGCGTGTTGGTCAGCTCGGCAACCGAATCCGGGCGCAGCATGAATTCAATAAAGGCGCGAGCGGCTTCCGGGTGCGGCGCATCTTTGGGAATGGCCAGGTTGTCCTGCCAGATAATCGTGCCTTCTTTGGGAATCCGGTAAGCGACCTCGAACGGCTTGTTGGCCTTGCGCGCCTGATCGGCGGCCATGCTTGCGTCGCCGTTGTAGGTCAGCGCCAGACAAACGCTGCCGTTGGCCAGATCGCTGATTTGTCGCCCGGTGGCGACGTAGAGCACTGACGGCTGCAACTGCAACAGCAGCGCTTCGGCGGCGGCCAGATCGGCTTTGTCGGTGCTGTAAGGGTCTTTGCCGAGGTAGTGCAGCGCCAGGCCGATGACTTCCTGCGGCGAATCGAGAATCGCGATTCCGCAGTCCTTGAGTTTGCTGGCGTACTCCGGTTTGAACAGCAGATCGAGGCTGTTGAGCGGCACATCCGGCAGACGTTTTTTCACCGCCTCGACGTTCATCCCCAGGCCGAGCGTGCCCCAGGTATACGGCACGGCGTAACGGTTGCCGGGATCGACCGCCGCGAGTTTCTTCAGTAGATCCGGATCAAGATTGCCGTAGCCCTTGAGCCCTTCGTGAGGGATTTCCCGCATGGCCCCGGCCGCCAGACCCCGCGCCAGCACACTGGACGACGGCACCACCACGTCGTACCCGCTGCCGCCGGTCAGCAGCTTGGTTTCCAGCACTTCGGAAGTGTCGAAGGTGTCGTAGCGCACATGAATGCCGGTTTCCTTTTCGAAACGCTGCAGGGTTTGCGGCGGCACGTAATCGGCCCAGCTGTAGAAGTTGAGGGTTTTGTCTTCGGCCTGTGCGCTGATGGCCACAGAGAGGAACAGCGCGGGGAAACACAGCTTGAACGCAAGAGCCATGACGAACACCTGACCGGAGGAAGTGGTGGCAGAATGCGCCGTCGGATACATTACAAAAATTCCTGAATTGTTAACCTGACTTTACCGCGGAGTAATGTGATGCTCGGTCAGCTTCACGATGTCGATCTGCAATTGCTGCGCCTGTTCGTGCGGGTGGTCGAATGCGGTGGATTCAGCGCCGCCCAAGGCGATTTGGGCCTGAGCCAGTCGAGCATCAGCCAGCAAATGGCCAAGCTCGAAACCCGCCTCGGTTATCGGCTGTGCAGTCGTGGCAAGGGCGGTTTCAGTGTTACGCCCAAGGGCGAGCAGTTATTGCTGGCGGCGCGAACGCTGTTTGAATCGATCGAGACCTTTCGCCACCAATCCAACGGTGTCGCCGGGCGGTTGATTGGCGAGGTACGGCTGGGGCTGTCCGAAGCGGTCGATCAATCGGTGCTGCAACGGGTGGCCGAAGCGATCCGGCGCTTTCGCGAGCGCGATGAGTCGGTGCGCATCGAGTTGATCAGCGCAATGCCCGGCGAGATGGAACGCCTGCTGCTGCAACAGCGGCTGGACCTCGCGATTGGTTACTTTTCGCAGGTGCAGAGTGCGTTCGACTATCGCCAATTGTTCAGCGAAACCCAGCATCTTTATTGCGCGGCGGGTCATCCGCTGTTCACTGACGAGGCGCCGGATGAAGCGGCGTTGCAGGCCTGTGACCGGGTTGATCACCCGTACCGGTTCCTGCGCAGTGACGAGCCGTTTCAAGGCAAAGTGTGTTCGGCGCGTTCAGAGCAGGTCGAGGGTACGCTGTCGTTCATTCTGTCCGGCAAGCATGTGGGTTATCTGCCGGATCACTACGCGCGCAGTTGGGAGGACAAGGGATTGCTGCGGCGAGTGAGGCCGGGCGAGCTGAGTTTTGAAGTGGCGTTTCATCTGGCCCGGCATCGGGCGCTGGTGCCGGGGGATGCGCAGAAGGCGTTTGAGGAAGACCTGCTCGCCGCATTTGTTTGAAGGTCAAAAGATCGCAGCCTTCGGCAGCTCCCACATTGGAATGCATTCACCTGTAGGAGCTGCCGAAGGCTGCGATCTTTTGACTTGGCCCGTATTTCCTGACCTTTCAGGCAGTTTTTGTTCGTTGCCCTCGCCGCTCTCTTACGGCATCCTGCGCCTCCATTTTCTGACCCGGCCCCGCTTCGCGGCACGCAAATCACCATGACCGTCTCCGAAAAAGCCCCGCGCAACAACGATCTGATCTACGGCCTCAACGACCGTCCGCACCTCACCGCCACGGTGTTTGCCGCGCTGCAACACGTACTGGCAAGCTTCGTCGGGATCATCACCCCGACCCTGATCATGGGCGGCGCCCTTGGTCTGCAAAGTGAAATCCCCTACCTGATCAGCATGGCGCTGTTCGTTTCCGGTCTCGGCACCTTTGTCCAGGCCAAGCGTTTCGGCCCGATCGGTTCCGGTCTGCTGTGCCTGCAAGGCACCAGTTTTTCTTTTATCAGCGTGATTCTCAGCGCCGGATTCATGGTCAAGGCCCGGGGCGGCGGTACTGATGAAATTCTCTCGACGATTTTCGGCGTGTGCTTTTTCGCAGCGTTCATCGAAGTGGTGCTGAGCCAGTTCATCGGCAAACTGCGCATGCTGATCACCCCGGTGGTCACCGGCACCATCATCACGCTGATGGGCCTGTCGCTGATCAAAGTAGCGATGACCGACATCGCCGGCGGCTTTGGTGCGCCGGACCTGGGCGGTGCCAGTCACCTGTTTCTGGCGGCGCTGGTGTTGGGCACCATCGTCGTTTTGAACCGGGTCGATGTGCCGTTCCTGCGCCTGGGGGCAATTGTTATCGGCCTGACCTTCGGTTATGTGGTGGCGTGGCTGATGGGCACCGTGGATTTCGCCAACATGCCCGAGGTGCCGCTGTTCAGCGTGCCGGTGCCGTTCAAGTACGGCTTCTCCTTCGATTGGGTGGCGTTTGTGCCGGTGGCGGTGATTTTCCTGGTCTCGCCGCTGGAGGCCGCAGGCGACTTGACGGCCAACTCGATGATCTCGCGGCAACCGGTCAAAGGCCCGCTGTACATCCGCCGGATCAAGTCCGGGCTGCTCGCTGATGGCCTCAACTCGGCAATGGCGGCGGTGTTCAACAGCATGCCGATGGTGACGTTCGCGCAAAACAACGGCGTGATCCAGCTCACTGGCGTCGCCAGCCGTTACGTGGCGTTCTTCATTGCCGGCCTGCTGGTGGTGCTCGGGCTGTTCCCGATGATCGGCGCAGTACTGCAACTGATGCCGAAACCGGTGCTCGGCGGCGCCGAACTGGTGATGTTCGGCACCGTGGCCGTGGCCGGGATCAAGATTCTCGCCGAGGCCGGCCTGCACCGCCGCAACATGCTGATCGTGGCGATCTCCCTCGGCATGGGCCTGGGCATTGCAGCGGTGCCGGAAGTGTTGCGCGAACTGCCGCAAGCGCTGCGCAACATCTTCGAATCGCCGATCACCGTTGGCGCGTTGTGCGCTATCGTGCTGAACATCTTCCTGCCGGAAGAATTCATCGAGCTGGAAGAAGACGATTTCGATCCCGAAGCCTCTATTCTCCAGGTCATGGAAAACCCGGATGTGCCCGCCAAAGGTGAACCTGCCCAACCTGCGGCTGTCGCACAGTTGAACCGCTAAGGTCGCCCGCCCCTGAAAACGGGGCCAGAAAAAGGGCTGCACCGGCAACGGTTCAGCCCTTTTTTGTTGAGAGACTGTTTATGCGCCGCGTCCACGCCGTCATCCTTTCCTTGCTGTTACTGTCCCTCAGCGCCTGCGCGCTTTTCCCCAACCGTGATCCGGTGAACATCAACGTGGTCGGCATCGAACCGCTGCCGAGCCAGGATCTGGAAGTGCGTTTCGCGATCAAGTTACGCGTACAAAACCCCAACGAAACCGCCATCGACTACAACGGCATTGCCCTCGATCTGGACGTCAACGGCCACTCGCTGGCTTCGGGCGTGAGCGATCAGAGCGGCTCCATTGCGCGTTTTTCCGAGACGGTGGTCAGCGTGCCAGTCAGCGTTTCCGCGTTCTCGGTACTGCGCCAGACCCTCGGCCTGACCCAGACGCAAACCCTCGACAATCTGCCCTACGTCCTGCGCGGCAAGCTCTCGGGCGGACTGTTCGGCACCATGCGCTTCGTCGACAGCGGCACCCTCAGCCTGCCAAAAACCAGCGCCGCGACCTGGTAGTGCCCAGCCCTGAAACTCAGCAGAAACCCCTGTGGGAGCTGGCTTGCCAGCGATGAGGCATATCAGCCAACATCACCGTTGCCTGACACACCGCCATCGCTGGCAAGCCAGCTCCCACAAGGTTCCCGTTCAGTCAGGCACTCATGGACACGGCAGAATTTATGGACACTACCCCCACGCTCTACACCGAACGGCTGATCCTGCGCCCACTGCAACTGACCGATGCCGAAGCCATCCAGCAGCAATTCGCGCATTGGGATGTGGTGCGTTACCTGAACAATTTTGTGCCAAATATCGGTTCACGCAAACTCTCCGAACGCGCCGGCATGCGCTTGATTCGCTGCGATGAAGACGATTTCGTCGGCGGGCGGTTTCCTCGGAAAATCTGGGAAATCACCCGCGAAGAATGGCTGCAACAGATCAAGCGGTGAAACGCACGCCGGGTTTGGCGCGCTCGTCGACGCTCAATTCGAACACGTCCGGGCGCGCATAGTGACCGACGACGTCGTAGTCGTAGCGGGCGCGGATCAACTCGTCGGTATCGATTTCGGCGGTCAACAATCCCGCTTCACCACGTAAAGGCCCGGCCAGCACGTCGCCCATCGGCCCGATGATCACACTGCCACCGGCAATCAACGGACGATCTGCAGGCCAGTTGGCAATCTCCACGCCGAGCTCATTCGGCGAGGCCTGAACCTGACAGGCACTGACCACAAAGCAGCGACCTTCATGGGCGATATGGCGCATGCTGGCCTGCCACATCTCGCGCTCATCAACCGTCGGTGCGCACCAGACTTCGATGCCCTTGGCGTACATCGCCGTGCGCAGCAGCGGCATCATGTTTTCCCAGCAGATCACCGCGCCCAGGCGTCCGACCTGAGTGTCGAGCACCGGCAGAGTGGAACCGTCGCCCTTGCCCCAGATCAGCCGCTCAGTCCCGGTCGGCATCAATTTGCGGTGCTTGGCGACCAGCCCTTGCTGCGGATCGAAATACAACGCGGTGCAATACAGCGTGCTGCCGGAGCGTTCGATCACGCCAATCACCAGATTAGCTCCGGTACGCGCAGCGAGCCCCGCGAGCGCTTGCGTTTCCGCACTGGGCACATCAATCGCGTTGGCGAAGTAACGGGCATAGGCCTCGCGTCCTTCCGGCAAGCGATAGCCCAGTTGCGTGCCGAAACCCTCGCCCTTCGGATAACCACCAAGCAACGCTTCGGGCATCACCACCAGCGCCGCACCGGCGTCGATGATCGCGGCTTCCCAACTGAGGATTTGTTCCAGGGTTTCGCCTTTGCCACCGGGCAAGGCACCGATTTGCAACGCGGCAACGATTGATTTTGGCATTGCGATGACTCCGTGAGATCAGGTGTTGCTGATTCTCCGGCGTCACGGGATCATGAATAAAGCCCGATTCACTGCTGAATGATATGAGCCATATGAATATCGTGAACGTCGATCTCAATCTGCTGAAAGTCTTTGAAGCCATACATGAAGAGTCCAGCGCCAGCCGCGCCTCGTTGCGTCTGGGGGTGACGCAATCGGCGGTCAGTGCGGCGCTGCGGCGTTTGCGCGAGGTGTACGGCGATCAGTTGTTCGTGCGCACCGGTCGCGGATTGGCGCCGACACTCAAGGCCAATCAATTGAAACCGGTGGTCAGCGATGCGCTGAACAAGTGCCGGCAAAGTCTGGCGATGGTCGATCCAGCCGCCCAACACTTTGAAGGTCGTTCGGTCACCCTTGGGCTGTCGGATGATTTCGAGATTGCTTATGGCCGGCGCCTGATCGAAGAGATCGCCCGTCGCGCACCGAAGCTGCGGTTGATCTTCCGCCAGACTCACAGTCAGATCGTCGCTCGGGCATTGATGGAACGCAGCATTGATCTGGCGATTACGGCGGGTGGATTCGCGGAGCGCCTGCTCAGTCGGCAGGTGCTCGGCGAAGGGGGATATGCGTGTTTGGTGGACCCGGCGAGTCTGGCGCCCGATCTGCGCGAGATCAGCCTCCAAGAGTTCGTCACGCGCGAGCATATTCTGGTGTCGTCCGGCGGGTTTATCGGCATCACCGATGAAGGGCTGGCCGCGCTGGGCATGAGCCGCCGGGTCTGCGCATCGACCACGCATTTTGCCGCGCTGCCGTTTTTGCTCAAGGGCAGCCAGGCCGTGGCGACGATTCCGGCGCATGCCGCGCAGAGCATCGCCGCACTCAGTGGTCTGGCGCTGCTGCCCTGCCCGCTGGCGTTACCGCGTTATCCGATTGAACTGGGCTGGCGCACCAGCACGCAGATCGATCCTGTGGTGGTCAAGGTGCGCGAAGCGATTGCCGCGTGTTTCGAGGTCAGCTGAGGCGCGTTACTTGCTCGCGGCCATCAGCCGGTTGACCTCACTGCGCACCATGTTGGCGAATTCCGGCGGCGACATACCGTCGAGCTCGGAGCGCACCCATTCAGACCACTTGCCTTTGCGCTTGCTACGCTCGCCAAACAACCGGGCGGCTTCGCCCTTGGCCTTGCCGAGGTTGTTTTGCCAGAGTTCGAACAGACGGGATTTCTCATCTTCCAGCGCGGCGCGCTCTGCGAGGGATTTGTCGGCCAGATTGAAACTCATGGGGAATTACCTGCTGCGTAAAATAGGCGACATCTTACACGCTAGACGGAAATCTCCTGCGCTGGATTTCTCCCTCGAACAAAATCGGTGCAACTTTTTGCGCCGCCCTACACTCCATTGTTCACTGTCCATTCACCAGCAAGGAGTCACCCAATGGCCCGTAAAACCGCCGTTCAAGCCGCCGAAGACCAAATCAAGGATCAGGCCTTCAGCGAACTTCAGGCTCTGATCGAAGAGTCGGACAAACTGCTCAAGAGCAGCGCCTCACTGGTCGGCGAAGAAGCGGAGACCCTGCGCGGGCAAATCGCCCTGAAATTGCAGCAGGCACTGGATTCGGTATCCAGCGTGCGCGACCGCACCAAACCTGCCGTCGATGCGACGGAGAACTACATTGGCGGACACCCGTGGCAAACCGTGGCGATCTCGGCCGGTTTTGGTCTGGTGGTGGGTTTGTTGCTCGGTCGTCGTTAATTTTCTAAAGATTCACGCCCCATCTGTGGCGAGGGAGCTTGCTCCCTCGCCACAATCAGCTCGCCAACCCTTTATTCAGCAGTGGGCTATTCCCCAGCCAACTCCCGCAACTGCGCCAAAGTCTGCGCATCCAGCACAATCCCTTCCGCCATCGACCGTGCGCGCTGCAAATGCCGACGATCTCCCGGCAAACGCTTGAGCCCTACCCCGTGCATCTGCCGCACCAGTTCCTGACTGCGCTCGGCAAAACTCTGCCCTGCGGCTTTGCTCGGATCTATGACGATCAACAGCTGCCCGGTCCAGGGCGTTTTGGCACCCGGGTGGTTCGACCAGTCGAACTCGAAGGAAAAATTGCCGCCCGTCAGCGCCGCGGCCAACAGTTCGACCATCATCGACAGCGCCGAGCCCTTGTGCCCGCCGAACGGCAGCAACGCACCGCCCTCGAGAATTGCTTTCGGGTCGCAGGTTGGCTGGCCAAGGCTGTCCACGCCCATTCCCGGTTCCAGAGGTTCTCCGGCACGCGCGGCGATTTGCACGTCCCCATGGGCGATGGCGCTGGTGGCGAGGTCGAACACAATCGGCGCGCCATCAGCACGCGGGGCAGCGAACGCAATCGGGTTGGTGCCGAACAATGGGCGGTCGGCGCCGTGCGGCACCACGCAGGTCATGCTATTGACCACGCTGAGCGCGACCAGACCTTCTTCGGCGAACGGTTCGACATCCGGCCATAGCGCCGCAAAGTGATGGGAGTTGCGGATTGCCAGCACCGCGATTCCGGCATTGCGCGCCTTTTCCACCAACAGCGGCCGGGCCGCCTCAAGCGCCGGCTGGGCAAAGCCATTGCCGGCATCGACCCGCACAAAACCGGACGCCACGTCTTCGACCACCGGCACAGCCTGGCCATTGACCCAGCCGCTGTTCAGTGTGGAAACATAACCCGGAATACGGAACACACCGTGACTGTGAGCGCCATCGCGCTCAGCGCCGGCACAATTGGCCGCCAGGGTGCGGGCAACAGACGCCGACGTACCATGACGCAGAAAAACGCTTTCGAGCAATCGCGTCAGCGCGTCGAGCGATAGCGTAGATGGCGCATTGGTTGAACCAGTGGAAGACACAGCATCGTGTTGCGCAGACATCTGAAGCTCCAGACTAATTATTGGAGGGAACAACAGCGTACGAATAACTTGCCCACCGATTAATCACGTCAGGGCCCGGTGCTGTCAACCGTTCAAGTCGCTGGCACTGGCACATCTGGCGATCATTTGTGCAATAACTATGTACCACCTGCTCATCTCGCTCGGCACTTAGTCTGGCGTCTCAACCTTACGGCGCCCCCAACGGCGCCCTGATCGAGACCCGCTAATGCCTGCTTCTGCTACCCCACTGCTATTCCCGGCCGTTTTACATTCACCCGGACTATGGAAGGCGCTTGGCAAGGTCCACGGTCTTTCGGACAAGGATTTCGAGTGGCTGGCCAGTGTGCAACTGGCGACCCAGACACTGCGTAGTCAACAAGCTGCACCCATGCTGGCCCACCGCATACTGATCAACACCCATGCCCCACTGCCGTTGACCCTCGCAGGCTGTTTCGTCCTGAGTTTCACGCCCGAGGATCGCGCCGTCATGCTCTATTCCGCACTGGACGGGCTGAAAAAATTCGACAACCTCAGCACATTGACTGAGCACCTGGAAGAGCGCCTCAAGCAAATCGATGAAGAAGACCGACTGCTGAAGTTCCTCGCCATCTCGCAACGCAAGGATCTACTGGAAAAGCGCACCTTGAGCGTTACATTCCAGCTCATCGAAGGCGATATATTCGACGATCAGCAAGCCACCATGAATGACTGCCAGCGACTGAACGCTGAGGCAATCCTCGCCGAGTTGATGAACCTGCCTGAACTCGAGACTTTGCTTGACGCAGTAATGAGTGAACTGCTGACGCCGCTAATGCCCGGCATCGACCAGTCCAGAACTCGCGTCAGCTTCCACGCTGTCGCTGCGCCTGGCGATGAACAATTGCAGGGTAACAATCCGGCAAGTGAGCGTGGGGCAATGACACTGGGCGCCGCAGCACTGCTCAATTATCGTCACCCCGGGTGGCCGGCCGGCCAGTCACACACGTACTCAAATCCACGCAAACCTTTGGCTGCCGGTGATCAGATACGTTGGGAAACCGCAGTCAAAACAGCCTCGGGAAAACTCCTCGCGTTGCTGTACCAGCAAATGGAACAGTACTGGAACGGCGCATCCGCAGACGGCTTGTCACGCCGGGCATTTTTCAGCCTGGCGCTAAGGCAGCAAGCGTTGACTGACATCATGCTCAAACGCGAAAGCGGCATTATTGATGCCGGACAATTCGACAATTTACTGTCGTGGATTGAACCGAACAGCTCTTCCAGACCAACCGGCACGCTTGAAACCGTGCGCATCTGGGAATTTCAATCCAGCTTCGTCGAACTGGCCGGATCGCTGATGATCAGTCATGCCCACGCCTTCCTGTACACCCCTTCACAGGGCTTGCAGGTGCTCAATGACTATCAGGACCTGAAACACACTCTGCTGAGCAAGTTCGGGGCTGCTGGTCACGAAGACGAACTCTACGGCTTGCTGAGTCTGGATGAGCGAAATCGCTTTCTCGGTTTCGAAAAACCTCAAGTTTCGGGAGAGTCGATCGCTGGAAATATTTTCAGCGTCTTGCTCGAAGCGATCATCACCAAACAGCGTCAGAACATCGAGTACGCCTTGCAGGTGTACCGTCACAGCGACGGCGTGATCGATATCGCAGCCTTGTTCGACAAGGCGCTGGACATCCGCTCGATGATCCATGACCGGCTGCTGACACTGGATGCCCGGGGACGCTGGAGCACAAGACCGACGCTCAGCGGCAGTCAGTTACCGTCCATGGTCATGGCGGACGCCGCACGGGTTGAAGTCAAGAAGTTCACCAGCATCCTGCCCCTCATCGCTGCGGATTTTGCCGCACAACCCTTCAGCACGCAGGTTCAGCAACGCAGTTATCTGGAGCGTATCAAGTCGAATCTCGCACATGCCCTGCATGTGGGCATCACCGGCGAAGCGAGGCTGCGCGTACTCGACGGAACCTTGCAGCGCCCTGAGCAAGCCATTGTCGACGCAGTTTTCAATCCCGACGAAGCGGATCGCAACCGCCGCACGGGACTCAACGGTTTCCGTCCTGATGCCTGGTCACTGACGTTGCAAGCCACAGGTCTTGCCGAAGCGCTGCCCCTGGCCGATTGCATCCTGCTGACTGAGCGCGGTGGCCTGGATGATCTGCATTCGGGGCGCGCGATACTGTGGTCACCGGCGATGGGGCTGGAGGTGTTTAGCTCTGTCGAAAACGCCCGATTGATCTTGAATCAGCGCCTGCGTCACCCGGCAAAACGCCTCGCACTGCTGGAAAATCTATCTCCGCTCATTGACGGGATTCATCACGGTTACACCATGGGTGACTTGCGACTGATCACCGACAACGTACTGCACAATCGCATGCAATCCGCGATCGAGCAGTTTCTTGAGCGCTGTGAACGGGTACGCAGCCTGAACCTGCAACAGCCGAATCAGGGCAAAGCCTTCAAAACCCTGATCGCACACATGCCGGAGACCAACCTGCAGCGTGCAACCGCGCTGGCCAAGGCAATCGCCATGCAACAGTCGCTACCCGCCTGGCTGGGCATGGCAACGCTGGACGAGCAGCAGTTGCATCTGGAGCTGCTGGAGCAGTGGCGCAACAGCGTCAGCGAGGACAAGGATTACCTCAATGCCATACCGACCTTGCAAGAGTACATTCAGCAAACACTGAAAACGCTATTGGGCAAACGCTTCCAGTCCGGCGAGCTGGACCCTGAGCAGATCGAAATCACCCCGGCGCTGACCCTGGCCGGTCCGGCCATGAGCCTCACCCGGTTTGCCTTGCACCACTCCCACACCGCCCAGCAAACCGGTTTCAAAATCACCTCGGGCAGCGAGCGTGAATTGCCCGCTGGCCTCAATCAAGGGGCAGTCAGAAGCTTGTTGTTGTCGCTGAACATCGGCTCCACTTTCGCCGCCAGCGTCACGGCGGCGCTTTCCGGAAACGACGCCGAGGAACGTAAGCAGCGTTTTGTCCGGCAACTTCCCTGGCAACTGCTGCAACATGCCCACCAGCTAAAACTGCAACAACATCTGTCGGCCAGTGCCTTTGATCTCATTACCCAAGTGCTCGACATGCCCGATGCCACCGCTCGCGCCGCTGTAGAAGGCACAACTGCAATGATTCGGCCGCTGGAGCTGATCAAGACTCCCGGCGCTGCGGCGATCAAAGCCCTGGGCTTATATTTGATCGGCCCGGTGTCCGGACAATCCGGGCCACAGGTGTTGTATTCGCCCTATCATGGTGAACACACGTTCCGCGAGTTTGAACATGATGCGGCTGTCATCGCCGCACTTGAAACTCCGGGCGCTCTTCAGGACTTGTTGGTGCGACGCTTGCCCGAAAGTCAGCAATCGATCTTTACCTCGTTGTTCAAGGCCAGTGTCAGTCAGCCGAGCGAATTGACCCTGGCCTCGAAGGCTGTTGACGGTAACGTGCTGACGCAACTGTTCAGCGACAACCTCGCGTTGTTGCCAAGATTGCTGGGCACCCATTCAATTCCTTCAGCGCAGCAAGACTGGGAGGCTGCGAAGAAGCTTTTCAGTTCGGGCATCAGGCTGTTCGGGGGACTGCTGCCAGGCAAACTGGCCTACGTGCAATTTATCTGGCAGAGCTTCAAGGACTTCAAGGAATCCGCCGAGGCGCTGCAGGATCATCACTGGAAGCGCGCACTGGGCACGTTTATTTCTGGCGCGGTAGAAATGGTCACGCTGGGACGTTTGTCACTGGAGTCAACGCTGGAGACCGAAGCCGTCGCCACACCGCAGGCTCCCGCACCAGCAACTTTCAGCACGCCCCACTGGACGAATATCCGCCCCACCCAAGCAGCTCGCACCGCTCTTCAAACATACGAGGCGCCGACAGTCGCCCTGAAGGATCTGACCCACAATCCGCTCAATGGAACCTATGAAGACCTGCTGAAAAAAACTGCCTATGCACCCATCGCCGGCAAGGTCTATCCAGTGAGCCGTCCAGGCGTCGTATGGCAAATAAACGGCGCTGAACAGCTCGGGCCGGTTTTACAGCACACACCCTCTCGGCAATTGGTGCTGGACCCGGATCGGCACACGGTGCACTTCGGCAAAGCGCTGACGAAACTGCGCAATGAATACAGCAATGATCGTGAAACCAGGCTCTGGCTGAATATCGAAGCGCAAGGCATGCAGGAGATTCGCGCCACGCATCCGGAGAAGGCGCGCATGTTGACGCAGGCGGTCGATCTGGCCCGCTATTACGCGTTCAACAGCCTGCACAATATGGCGCAACTGAGGAACTACGCCCCCGGTAACCGGCTGGATACTTTCCTCAAGGCGTTTTTTGATGTGCGGCGCATTGATGCCGACATTCTGGCCAAAGTGAAACTGGCCATTTTGCCGGTCTGCAACGCACTGGTGGACCCCACCGAAGATTTGATGGGTACCGAGCGTTTTGTGGTCGGCTCAAACAAGTACCGGCAAACCGGGCTGATTGCCTTCGTACTGGACGGCGATTTGAAAAAGAAAGTGCATTTCACCGAAAAGTTCTTCAATCAGGAACTGGATTGGTACAAGTTTGCCTTGACCGAGCCGTTCAACGTCGACGGTCATGCGCAGGCCGCGACGCTGATACACGAATTTTCGCATCAGGCAGCCAAGACCGTGGACATCGCAACTTTGGAGGCGCGACGGCCGTTTATTGATCTGATTTCCACTGTGACCGGTTACGGCGCCGCCATGAAAGTCAATCAGACGCGATTCCAGCGCGAAGCGCTGTCGTTGGCCACGCCACGCGACGAACTGTTCTCGCGCTGGAGCCATGAGTCACAAAAATGGCTCGGACTGGATGAAATACTCGGCACCGAGCATGTCGGCAATGAGATTCTCAAGGCCACGCACAGCTCAAACATGGAGGATGCCCGTACGGCTTTTTTGAACCCGGATAATCCACATCCACGTATCGACACGATTTTGCGTAACGCCGATTCCATCGCGTTTCTGATCTGTGAAATGGGCCGACAACTGGACCCGCTGACCAATCCCAGCGGAGTCCTGACCTGAGTCGATGCTGAAAAATGCGCAGGCGATTCTGCCTGCGCATTAGATCAGCAGATCGCGAGTCAGTCTTTTTGGTCGCGCAAAACGTTGCCTGACGCGCCATCGATGCGGAACTCGTAAACGACGCCATCGGCTTTGCGTCCTTCACCCTTCCAGTAACCGCTGTTGTCTGCCTCGATTTCATACACTTCGACGTAACCGGCCTTGGTTTTAACGATCTCGATGGCTTTTTCGATGGTGATCCATCCGGCTCCCGGGCGATCGGCCATGGCAGCACCGGCGCTGAACAAGGCCGCTGTAGCGATGATCGCGGCAAAAGTTCTTTTGATCATTTTTTCACTCCATTCATGAATGATGTTCCTCGGATGTCCTGTTTTTGGGCGTCCGGAGAAAAAATAAGTTCCACTTTGATGGGCAATTGCCATGACGGTTGTTCTCGGCACCTTGCCCGCAAGGTTAGAATGCAGGAAACCAGGACGGATCAATGACCCAAGAAACCCTCTCGGAAGCCGAATACGATGCGATCACCGATGCCGCCGCGCATTGGTGCATGCGTCTGCACGCTGTCGACTGCTCCGCAGAGGAGCGTCTGGCATTTGAGCAATGGCGCGACGCTCACCCGCTGCATGCATTCGAATATGAAGCCATGCTGGAAATCTGGGATGTCGCCGAGCATTTGCCGCGCCCTGAACCGGTGGTCACGTTGCCGCTCAGCAAGCCAGGCCCCGTCTGGCGTCAATACGCAGTGGCCGCTGCGGTGTGTGCGCTCGCGTTGCCGCTGGCAGCGATCGCAGGATGGAACATGGGTTGGCTGCCCAACAGTTACCAGCACTTTGAATCTGCCGGCAACTTGCGCCAGGTCACCTTGAATGACGGCAGTCAGGTTGAATTGAATCTGAACACCGAGTTGACCTACAGCAACTACAAGGATGAACGTCGCGTCACGCTGAAAAAGGGTGAGGCGTTTTTCAGCGTCAGCCACGATGCCTTCCACCCGTTCGTTGTCAGGGCTGGCGACGGCAAAATCCGGGTGACCGGCACCCGATTCAACGTCTGGCTGTATGAAGATCAGGTGCGGGTCAATCTGGTCGAAGGTTCGGTACTGGTCACCAGCAATGCAGCAATGCCCGGTGACGGCCTGCGCCTCGGCCCGTCCATGAATGCCCAGTACAAACGCGGCGACTACATGCCGCAGATCAGCCAGACCTACGCCAACGACAATTCACTGGCCTGGAGAAGCGGCAAACTGGTGCTCGACAACCTCGCACTGAACGACGCCTTGCCGCTGATCAATCGTTACCTGAGCAAACCGTTGATGCTTGCCGATAACAGTACCGGCACGATCCGGGTCGGTGGCGTCTACAACATCAAAGAGATCAACGGCCTGGTCAACACCCTGCCGCGGGTACTCCCGGTCTACCTGACCCGCAATACCGAAGGCAACCCGGTCATCAATTCGATGCCACGGCAGCCGCCAAAAGGCTGAAACACTGAATGTTTATCCCATAACAAAAAAGCCGCTACCCCTGAAACAGGGCAGCGGCTTTCTTGTTCCTGCAATATCCAATCGTTTAGTGCGTAGCAACCTCGGCAGACTTGCCCGCGACCTCGCGAACCGTCTGCAACTGATACTGCGGATCAGCCTTGATCTGCTGTTCAGTAAACGGCAACACGCTCCACTGTTTTTTCGAGAACGCCTCGGTCTGATCCCGCGAGTATTTCGACTCAGGATCGCTGGACAACGAGAACGCCAGCAAGCCCTGAGCATGCGGCCCCTTGTCGTCAAAGGTCACCACTTGCAGATAGCTTGTGCCGCTGACCACTTCAAGTTTGCCGTCTTCACGCGGCACGCTCTGAATGGCGTTATAGATGCCCAAGGTACCCGGCCCGCCATGAATCGATGTTTGCTGGCCGCCACTGCTCACCACCTGAATATCACCCCAGCGTGTATCCGCTTTCAGGCCCATTTTTTTCGTTAGCTCGACCGAAGCCAGCATTGCCTCGCGCAGCCCCTTGGTCACCGCCGGTTGCTCGACGGCCAGGCCTCGCGGCGTGTTTTGCGGGTCCTTTGGATCGAACGCTACACGCCAGACCTGAGGCGCCTCTTGCAGGGTTTGCATAATGTTCTGGAAGTGTACGAGGCCAATGCCGGAATCCAGATTCGCCCGGCCATCCCAGTCCTTGAGACTGACACAGACCGGTTTCAATACAGCTGCATCGACCCCGAGATCCCCTGCACAGAACTTCAACAAATCAGGCAGCACTTGAGTCGCCAGATACACCTTGTCGTCCATCACCATATGTTGCAGATCGACCACCGCCAGCGAGCCTTTCTTGCCCAAGGTGTTCAACCGGTCAAGGGCAAATCGCGAGCGCATCCCCAGTGGCTGGTTTTCCTGACTGATCAGTGGCGAAAACCCGGTCAGCGGTTGCGCCGGGTTGGCCAGCCATGCCGAATCGTTGGAATGCTGGACGAAGTCCTTGCGCATCAGTTGCGGTAACTGCGCCGACGCATAGATACCCTTCTGCGCGGCTTGCGGATCGACATCCCAGGCACATGCACTGTTGGAACCGTCGAGCACGATCATCTGCAAGCCAATGCGCGGATCGCTGCACCTTGCCAGTTTGTCGGCACTGACGTTCGGCACCACCGACAGATTCATGTACAGCGTCTGGCCCTTGTCATCCACCGCCAGGGTGTTGACCCACGGAATACCCTGAATCTTGTGCACCGAATCCTGCAGATCCTTGAGACTGGTTGCCTGATTCATCGCATACCACTGCTTGAGCACACGATCGTTTTCGATGTTGGCATCGCGCAGGCTGTAAGCGTATTGATTGTCCCAGTCGAGCTTGCCCGGCCACTGCACAATCGGGCCGAACTGCGAACTGTAGATATCGCGCGATACCGGCACGACCTGGCCGTCAGCCTGTTTGACCTGCACGGTCACGGTCTGCTTGTTCAGCGGCAACGACTTGCCATCCAGCAGGTAACGCGTTGGGTCTTGCGGATCAAGCTGCAACCGATACAGCGTGAAATGCTTCGACGAATCGACCGTGTGAGTCCACGCCAGATGTTGATTGAAACCGATGTTGATCATCGGCAACCCCGGCAACGCAGCGCCCATGACATCCAGCTTGCCCGGGATCGTCAAATGCATCTGGTAGAAACGCATGCCGCCGACCCAGGGGAAATGCGGATTGGCCAACAGCATTCCGCGACCGTTGAACGAGCGCTCGCTGCCGACTGCCACGGCATTGCTGCCGCGATCCAGAGCAAAGCGCTGCATGCGTGCATCCGCCAACTGATAGGCGCCGACATCGTGTCGAGTTTGCGCTGTGGCCTGTGGTGGCGTGGCACCGGCGAGGGCTTCGGCGAACTGCCCTACTCCGCCCTCCACCAGCAGACGACGGGTCAGTTTGACCAGGTCTTCGGTGGCGATATCACGCACCCATTGGCCCTGGCATTGTTGCGGCAGGCCTTGCTGACGGCGCTCGGCGAGATAACGGTTGTAACCCTCGACATAGCCTTGCATCAGGTCACGCACCTCGACGGGTTGCGCCTGCCAGAACGTACTCACCGCTTCTGGTGTGTTGAGCCAGGTGAAGAACACATCGCTGACGCGGTTTACGCGCTCTTCAACGGTGAGCTGCTCCGGGCCGAAATAGCGCGAACGCTGGCCGTTGACCGTGACGATCTCGTTGGCGAGCAGGCAAAGGTTGTCCTGCGCGTAGGCATAACCGATACCGAGCCCGAGACCTCGCTCGTTTTCAGCGCGAATGTGCGGCACACCAAAACCGGTACGACGGATCTCGGCACTGGCTGACACGACTGGACTGAGCGCATGCGCCGAGAGGCTAAGCCCGAGAAACGTTCCGGCGAGGGCCAACCCGGTTAACTGCCTGAAAATAATCACGCTCGCTCCTGATCAATAGGAAAACAGCCGCCTCGGTTATGCCGCGAAAGAAATCTGCGGGCACAGCGGAGTCGGCCTGAAATTCACGCAGGCGCTAAAAGGCACAATGCGGCTGTTCAGAAGACGAATTCGGAGAAAAAAATTTAGGCTGGCCGGTAGGGTTTTCGAGTAGTCATTACAGGGAAACAACGAATCCGCGACAAATTTTCTACATATTTTCTTTCATGATTTGTCGTGCTGAAACGTCTTGTTTAGAGAGAGCACCCAAACCCGTTTCCTGATCAGGCTCTGAAAAGGAGTAATCGCATGTACAACTCGCAACTACCAACGGACGGTAGCCAGGCGCCACAAGGAGCTTCCATGGACCCACGCGCCAGCGATTTCGGGCAACGCATCGAGCGTCACGGCAATGAACGCATCCGTCTGCTGCTCAAGAGTTTCGGTCTGCGTACCAGTCTGATCCGCCTGAAGGTCATCGACGCCTTGCTGAGCGCCGCTCACAGCGACCGTCGACTGGGCGTACGCGGCGTCCACAGTTATCTGCTGGATCTGGACATTCCGCTGTCGTTTCTCAGCGTTCGGGAAGTATTGAAGCGCTTGTGCGCCGAAGGTGTCGTCACCTTCAACGCAGACAAGAGCTACAGCCTGCATCCGCAAGCCGCGGCGGTACTCGACAGCGAGTGACGCTGACGGCAGACGCCGTCAAGGCTTGACCTTGCGGCGTATCACCCCGTTGATCACAACCACCACCACTGCGACGCCAATCGCGATGTACTGGAACGTCTTCTCGTCGATCCTCCCGGTGCTTTGCAGCCAGGACAGACCGAGCATGGTCGCCAGTACTGCAAGGGCAATCAGAATCGAGTATTTCAAGCGTTGCTTCTGGGTCATTGCGGGTTCCTGAAACGTTCAAATGTATCCGGTTTGTATCCGTTTGCATGCCATGCACTTACCGTTTCACCGGGATGAGATGGCGCGAGCGGGGTCTCATGTTACAGCCGATGAAGAGTTTTGGCTTCATGACGGCTTAACCATGAGGATTTTTGAAATGTTCCGTCGAATCACCTGGCTGATTCCTGTACTGGCCGTGCTGGCCCTGAGTGGCTGCATAATCTTCCCCCACGGTGGCTGGCACGACGGCCACCGTTATTACCAGGAAGGCCCCGGCTACTACCATCGATAGAACAGGATCGTTCATTCGACATCTCTACATACAAAATACCGAACCTCTTAACAGCATGCCCGCCTCCTGGCGGGCATTTTTGTTTCTGCGCGGCTGATCGAAAAACGCCGTCCAGTGCTGATTTTTGACTCGCTTAAATATGCTGCAAGCATTTGAAATCTGCCGTCGCAGCAAAGCATTAGATCCTCGAATCAACTGCGCCTAGTCTCTGCAAACTTTTCCTGCCTCGATAAATCAAGGATGTTTATGCAGAGAACATTGATAGCCATGCGGCCTGCGCAAGTGATCGGATTCTGTCTGGCCATAACCTTGTTCGAACTTCTCACTTACATGGCCAGCGACATGATCATGCCGGCCATGCTGGCCGTGACTGACGAATTCAAAGCCGATCCCCGCCATGTCCCGAACGCCTTCAATCTCTACCTGATCGGAGGCGTATGCCTGCAATGGCTGATCGGGCCTCTCTCCGACCGATTCGGCAGAAGACGGCTGTTGCTGTCTGGCTGCACGTTGTTCGGTATGTCATGCGCTGCCGCGTTTATCTCTCACAGCATTGAAATGTTCAATGTGTTGCGATTGCTACAGGGTATGGGGCTGGGGTTTGTTGTCGCGGTCAGTTACCCGGCACTTCAAGAGGTGTTCTGTGAAGCTGATGCTGTGCGGCTCATGGCGCTACTGGGCAATGTTGCCCTGCTGTCGCCATTGCTCGGTCCATTGATTGGCAGTCTGCTGCTGGAATGGCTGACCTGGCGCCAACTGTTTCTCGGCCTCGGCCTTGCGGCTGCATCAGCCTGGCTGGGATTGTTTGCCTGTATGCCGGAAACGATTGGCGTGATCCGGCGTGACGGGCAACAGCAAGCACCAGTGCCCTTCTCGCCAAGCGAGATTCTACGGCGCTATCTGGCGCTGCTTGGCAACCGAAAATTCGTTGGCACCAGCCTGGCGCTAGGCTTGATGAGCCTGCCGCTGATCGCCTGGATCGGTCTTGCGCCACTGCTGTTGATTCAGTCGCTGGGGTTGTCTGCACGGGAGTACGGCTGGTGGCAGATCCCGATCTTTTGCGCAGTCATCGCCGGCAATCTGCTGCTCGACCGACTGCTGCCAACCCACTCTCTTTCTCGCATCATTGGCCTGGCCGTGTGGCCGTTCTGCCTCGGGCTATTGATGCTGATCGCGGTCGCCCTGACCAACGCCACCCTCGTCTGGCTGATCGCCGGCCTTGGCGTTTATGCCTTGGGACTGGGCATGAGCAACGCGGCGCTATACCGCCTGGCGCTGTTCTCCAGCGATGACAGCAAGGGGCTGGTCTCGGCCATGATCGGCATGCTGTCGATCGCCGTCATGGGCATCGGCGGATCAATCATCGCAACCATTGGCGGGTCACAGAGCCTTGAATCGTTCGCCTTGTACGCGGCGCTCGGCGGCATGCTCTGCCTGCCCTTTCTGTATCGGCTCTTGCGAAACACTCCAACGGCGCTAGCCCCGCCTATACCCCATCCATAAAGGATTATTGATGATTCATTTACCCCACAGCGACGCGCTCTGCGCGTTGACGCAACCCTATTGCCCGGATTCCGTACCGCAAGGTTTGTTCAATCAGGCCATGGCCGAAATCACCCGTTTTCATGCCGAGCATACGCCCGGCTACGCACATTGGCTCAACGCCAATGACATGCAGATCGAGGAGCTGGATCAACTGGACGACTGGGCACGACTGCCGCCGATCTTCGCCAGTTTTTTCAAGCGACACCTGCTGCTCAGCCCAACTGGCGAAGATGCCCTGGAGTTGACCTCATCCGGTACCAGCGGGCAGAAAAGCCGCATGCGCTATGACCAGCGCAGCCTCTCGGCGGCGCAGTACATGGTTGAAAGAATTTTCCATGAATACGGCTGGAACACCCCCGATACACCCTGCAACTACTTGCTGCTGAGCTACGAGCCCGAAGGCCGAATTACCTTGGGCACGTCCTTCACCGACCAGTTCCTGTGCCGCTTCGCCCCGGTCAATCGCGTGGTTTATGCGCTGCGTCATAACGGCGACGGTCATCAGTTTGACCTGTTCGGGGTCATTGCAGCCTTGCAGGCATTTGCCGAAGAAGGCTTGCCGGTACGAATTTTCGGCTTCCCGGCGTTTCTCTGGCAGACCCTGCAACGCATGCAGGCCACCGGCGTGGCGAATGTGCAATTGCCGCCCGGATCATTGGCGTTTTTTGGCGGCGGCTGGAAAACCCAAGCCGCTGACGAGGTTCCCAAAGCGCAGTTGTATGCACGAATTCAACAGCAATTAGGGATCGCCGTGCAGGACTGTCGCGACGGTTTCGGCGCGGTCGAACACGCCGTGCCCTATGTCGAATGTGCGCACCATCACTTCCATGTACCGGTGTACTCGAAAGTGTATGTGCGCAACCCGGTCGATTTTTCTGTCCTGCCGTATGGCCAGCGCGGCTTGCTCGGTATTGTCTCGCCCTACATTTCATCGAGCCCGGCACATGCGGTGGTCATGAGCGATCTCGCGACCCTGCATCCGGGCACAAGCTGCGACTGCGGCCTGAGCAGCGACTGGTTCGAACTGCACGGCCGCGCCGGCACCGACGTTGGCCGAAGCTGTGCCATGGCCGCCGCTGAATTGCTGGGGAGTCACTGATATGTACTTGATCAACGGACAACTGCGCGCAGACTGCGGCCTCACCAGCGCCCTGGAACAACTTCATCAGGATCTGCCACAGCGGCTGAATACGCCGCTTGAAACAGCAACGCTGATGGCCGCAGTGCAGGCGTTCGCCGAGCACTTGGCCAACGCCGAGCCGGGTCTGGACACCGAACAGCGTCAGGCGCTGATCGACTTTTGCCAGCCGCAGGCGCTGCAATCCAAGCTTGAGCGTGAACTCGGACTTCAGCCGCACTCGATGCGCCGCATTGACTATCGTCAGGCGCGCTTCGAACGCTGGAGCCCTCTTGGTCTGGTGGTTCACATCACTCCCGCCAACGCGCCGTTACTGGCATTTTGCGCGGTGGTTGAAGGCCTGTTGAGCGGCAACGTCAACTGGCTTCGACCCAGCAGCAGCGATGACGGGTTCACGGCCCGATTACTCAGTGCATTGGTGCATTGCGATGCCAGCGGCCAGCTCAAAGACTATGTTGCAGTGTTGCCGGCGAACACGGCGCAAATCGGCCAACTGTGCCAATACGCCAACGGCGTCTCGGCATGGGGTGGCGAAGCGGCGCTGCGAGCGATCCGCCAACAGCTCCCGGCCGGTTGCCGCTGGATCGATTGGGGGCATCGCATCAGTTTCATTTATCTGACGCCCGAGACCGCCTCGTCGTCAGTGCTCGACGCAGTAGTGGACGAAGTCTGCCGCCTCGACCAACAAGCCTGCTCCAGCCCGCAATGGCTGCTCGTTGACAGTGACGATGCCGAAGTCTTGCGTGACATCGGCGCCGCACTGGCCGAAGCCTTTGAACGACGCGCCGGACAATGGCCCGCGCTGGTACCGACACTTCAGGAAGCTTCGCAGATCACCACCCAGGTCACTATGGCCCGACTCGCGCAAAGCTTCACCGCACAGACTGGCCAGATCTGGAGCACATCGAACTGGCGGGTCATCTGGAGTCACGATCAGCAATTCGAACCCTCGCCGTTGTTTCGCAGCCTGATGCTCAAACCGCTGCCGCGCGCCCTGGTCACCCGCACCTTGTTACCTTGGCGCAATGTCTTGCAAAGCTGCGCCTTGCTGTGTCCCGAAGCAGAGATTGCAGAACTGTCGCAGACATTGATCGCGGCCGGGGTCACACGACTGGCGCCAATCAACGCCATCCATGACGGCTACGACGGCGAACCCCATGATGGCGTCTACGCCCTGCAACGTCTGAGCCGGCGAGTATCGGTCAGCCTGGCACCGTCGGTGCTGGCCACCCACGCCACGCTCGACCGTCAGCCCGCGCCGGAAACGTTGATCGACGCGCCGATCATGAGCAAAGAAGCCTTCGTTTCGCAGCCATTCAACGCGGCAACACAGTTGTATTTCCGCTCTGGTGGCAGCAGCGGCGTACCCGCGTTGTCAGGGTTCAGCTACGCGGATTTCCAGCGCCAGATGCGCGCAACTGCCGATGGTCTGCTGGCCGCCGGCATCGCCCCGGGGCGTGACAGAGTCATGAACCTGTTCTTCAGTGGCGGGTTATACGGCGGATTTTTCAGTTTTGCCAAGGTGCTGGAACTACTCGGCGTTACGCATCTGCCGATGGGCGCGCCGACCGATGAGGACTACAGCGAAATCGCGCAACTGATCGTCGAGCAGCAGGTCAGCGTGTTGATCGGCATGCCAAGTACCCTGCATCGCTTGTTTATCAACGAACAGCAGCGCCTGCGGGCTTACGGCGGCATCAGCAAAGTGTTTCTCGGCGGTGAACACATCAGTGAATCCTGTCGCCAATTGCTCGAAAGCTGCGGCGTCACGCTCATTCGCTCAGCCATTTACGGCAGTGTCGATGCCGGCCCGCTGGGACATGCCTGTCACGCAACAGCGGATGGCATCTTTCATTTGCTGAGCGACATCCAGAAGCTGGAAATCGTCGACTTTGATCGGGATCAACCGGTGCCGAACGGCGAGATCGGTCGCCTGTTGATTACCTCGCTGGCGCGTCAGGGACAATCCGTGCGGCGCTACGACGTGGGCGACAGCGGGCGCTGGGTACCGGGGCCGTGTGCATGCGGTCTTGGGTCGCCACGCTTCGAACTGCTTCAGCGCCACGGCAAGCTGATCCGCATCGGCACTGACTTCATTTCTCTGGCGGAGCTGGCGCAGCAGCTGCAAACCCGGTTTCAGCTGATTCTTGACCACGCACCTGATGGACTGGAGCGCATGCGGATTCGCAGCGAACGGCAAGCGACGGATGTCCATCAACGGCTGTCGGGCTACTCGACGCTGACCACATTGGTCGAGACCGGGTTGCTGGCGGTAGAAGTTGAAACCTGTGCCATCGACGAGTTCTCCCGCAACAAACACAGCGGCAAGACGCCGTTATTGATCGATATGCGCCGCCAAGAGCAGTGATCGCACTCGATACAGCCAATTTTTATAAGAACGACAGAATGAACACGACCGTTGATTTGAACAGCCTGATCGGCTTTGCCCGACAGCACTCGAACTACTACAAGGAACACTTTCGGGCAATCCCGGAGGGCGTGACCACACTGGCCGACCTTCCTCTGGCAGACCCTGCACAATATTGGCAAGGGAGTCAGGAGCTTGAGCAGTGGCCAGTGCTGACATCCGCCATTGGCAGCGCATTGGTCTTCAGAACCGGCGGGACAACCGGTTCCGGCAAGCTGTCGATATACACCCGTGACGAGTGGCAAACACTGGTAAGCGACTTTGGCACTCATCTCACCACACAGCTGAACGAGGGTGATCGGGTCGCCAATCTGTTCTTCGTCGGTGATCTTTATGCCAGCTTCATGTTCACCCACGACTCGCTCGCGCATGTAAAGGTGGGAGTCACCGAGTTCCCGTTCACCGGCGATGTGGATTCCAGCGTACTGGCCGAGTCCATCATGGCCTTTCGGATCAATGTGCTGGCCGGCGTACCGGCGCACTTGCTGAAATTTGCCGCATGGATGGAGCAAAGGTCACTGACGCTTGAAGGGGTGCAGACCTTGCTCTACGGCGGTGAAAGCCTGTTCGCAGCGCAACTGCAGGTGCTCGCGCGGGTATTCCCGAATGCGCGGATTGCCTCCATCGGCTACGCGAGCGTCGACGCCGGTTTAATCGGCACCAGTGAGCGCGATTGCGCCTTGGGTGAACATCGCATGCTTGAACACCACGGCGTGCTGGAAATCATCGACGAGCTGACGGGCGAGGTGATTGAAGAATGCGGTCGCAACGGACTGCTGGTAATGACCAACCTCACCCGTCAGCTGATGCCGTTGATCCGCTATCCGGTGGGCGACCTCGCCTGCTGGCGCGAACCCCGCGCAACTCCCCGGCGCAAGTTTGCGCTGATGGGCCGCAGCATGAACAGTCAGCGCGTTCGGGTGAGCATATTGACCTTGCAGATCTTCGATATAGGCGAAATCGTGCAACGCAGCGTCGCCAGCGATGACTGGCAACTGGTCATCGAGCAGCGTGGACAGAAAGATCTGCTGACCCTCCAGTGGGTTCCGGCCGTCGCGTTGCAAGACAGCGCCAATGCCAGTGATTTGCTCAAGAGCGCATTGATCGAGCGTTACCCAATGATCGAACAACTGACTACCGATCATCTGCTTGATCTACACGTAACCGGTTGCACAGGCGACGACCTCGCCTGCCATCCGCGTTCCGGCAAACGTCAACGGGTGGTGGATCTGCGCGAATATGATTGTCCGCCCCAGAGGCAGACATGATGGATAACCTGACGCTGCGACGCTATCGCGTCAGTGACGCCTCGGCCGTGAGCGCGCTGTTCCGCAGGATCTACGGAGATCATTACGCTCAACCTCACGTGTATCTGCCGTGCATGTTCAGCCAGAACCACAAAGAAGGTCGCTGGCATTCACTGGTGGCCGTGGACAACCAACAAATACGTGGGCACGCGACCTTGTTTCGCGAGCTCAGTCGTAGTGCTTCCAAAGGAACACGAACGGCAGAGCTGGCGTTGAGCGTGGTTGATCCAGACACCCGCGGACAGAACATTGCAACGCGCCTGGGTCAGAAACTACTGATTCATGCGCAAGCACTCGATTGCCACAGCGTTACCATCAAACAGGTGACGCAACATCCGTACACCCAGCGCATGGCGAGCAGCCTGGGATTTCACAGTACCGGTTTGTTGCCTGACTATGTGGCCTCGCCATTTGGCGAACTGAACCGGGAAACGGTCGTGCTCGGTTTCCAGTCCATCGATGGCTATCAGCGGCCTCTCCCTGCCCTGGTCTGGCCCGAGGACTGTCGTGAGCTCATGCACTACCTGAGCGCGGCGTTCGGTACGGAGGAAACCCAGCCGGCCTGGAAGCACCCCAGGATGAGTTTCGATCACTCGTCAGGTCGATACGACGTCAACATCAAGGAGCTGGACGCCAGCTTGCTTGATCAATTGCGGCAACTCCCGGCGCATTGGTTGATATCGCTCAGGCTGAGACTGGCGAAGGGCTTTACCGACGCCATGCAGCAGCTCTCGACGCTGGGTTTTGCATTCACTGGAGTTGCCCCGGATGACCGGAGTGAGGGATGGCTGGCGCTGTTTCACCGAGGATATGGGGCGCGCAAACTGACATTGCATTGCCCTCACATGCAGCGCTTGCATGACCGTGCGCAACAGCAAGCAGGTCTGATCGAAGGGTAAGTACAATCGAGGCCCGTTCAAGGGGTGAACGGGCCAGTCATTACGAATTTATGCCTTGGCCTTCACGCCTGAATCCACCGGTTTTGACGCATTGCCTTCGCCGTACGTCTTCAGGTTTTGAAGAACATAGATAGCTTTTTTATATTCGGGAATCAGCGCCTTGCCGTAGTAATTGCCGTTCAGGCCATTGGTCTGGATGGCATCCAGCTGAGTCGCGAAATATGCAAGTGCATCGAACTTGGCGTCAGGATCTTGCACGCCGAAACGATCGAACTTGTCGCCGGCATTGAACAGGCTGATCGAGGTCACCTCAGAGATCAGCCCTCTGCCACGCAGAAACGAACTCAGATTACCCAGTTGTTTCGCCGAGACGTTCGTAGGGTCGAAGCCCTTGATCTGCTTGCGCAGGTTCTGCTTGTCCATCTCGGCAGTGTTCAGCACGTTTGGATCGTTGCCGACCTTGGTCAGCATTTGCTGGACCTTGACGCTCTGAGAAACTTGTTTTTTCGCGCCAGTATTACGTACCAGAACACCAGCCTTGGCCTGCCAGGTACCGGTATAGCCGATAGTCATGAGTGGACTCCCTGCGAGATGACCATGAAAACGTCCTTTTGAAAGACTTGAATGCCGCGAGTATCTACCGGCGAACTGGTGGCACCAAAACTATAAATGCCTTTCTTTACAATTCTTATACATTCTCGATACAAATGCCAAGAGCGCTGTAAATGCTGGCTTGCCGCTCTTTTGAAAATTCTTCGCCAGAGGTTTTCTGCTCTAACGAACGAGCTGTCCGGCTTGCTTGTATCAGAGCTGATACCTGCCATCGGTCGATATCGGAGTTTCTTGGACGAAAGTACCTAAAGCTTCCTCATTCACCGACGATACGCTGACATGCCCCCGCGCCTTTTCTTCCGCCACCCACAATAAAAACGCAGCACAAGGACCGGTTTCCATGCCCGCATTCCGCACTATTCAGGCTCGCTACACGCTGTTTCTGGTTCTGTTCATCCTGCTGCTGTCGGTATTGACCGTGGTCGGCATCAGCCAACTTGTTGCGCCCAAGCTGCGACATACGGAGGAACAGGTGGTGCTCAACCGCATCGCCGAAGTCGCCGAGCAGATTCAGGGCGAACTGAACAAGGTTCAGGCGCAACAGCGCAGCATCACCCAGACCATTCCATTGCTCGACAGTGCAGCCATCGACACGGTTCTGCCGGGGCTGGTCGATCAGTACGGCGAGTTGAAAGTATTCGGCGGCGGTATCTGGCCCCTGCCCGGTCAGCGTGAGGCAGGACGCAACAAGTTCAGCACTTTCTGGCACCGCGACGCCTCGGGCAAACTGGCGGTCAATACCTTCTGGAACAGCGACGCAGCGCCCAACTACTACGATCAGAGCTGGTACAAGGGCGGCATGCAGACCCCGCGCGGCCAGTGCGCCTGGGCTGCAGCCTATAAAGATGACGCGAGCGCCGAACCACGTACCAACTGCGCCATGGCGATTCAGAAGAATGGCGTGTCCTGGGGCGTATCGACCATCGACGTGACCCTCGGTTTCTTCAATGATCTGGTGGCACGCAAGGAAAAAGACCTCAACGCCGAAATGCTGATCGTTGAAGCCGATGGCAAGATCATCAGCAACAGCTCGCGCATCAGCGGGCCGATCGTGTTGAAGAACATCAGCGATCTGGCTTCAAGTTCGACCTTCGCCAGCCAGGTTAAAACCGGCCTGCAAAACCGTGATCAAGCGCAGCGCGTCGAATTCGACAATAACGGTGAAGCCAGCACCTTCTTCATGCGTCCAATCGAAGGCACGCCGTGGTTCCTTGCCACTGCCCTGCCGACCAAGATGCTCACTGCCCAGCGTGATGATGTGCTCAGCACCTTGAGCCTGTTGCAGATTCCGCTGGTGATTCTGCTGGTGCTGTTGCAGGTCTATGCGATCCGTCAGTTGGTTCAGCGCATGAAAGCCCTGAAAGCCAACATTGATTTGCTGTCCAGTGGCGATGCTGATCTGACTCGGCGCATCACCATCCGTGCCGAAGATGAACTCGGTGCCATCGGTCACTCGATCAACGCCTTTATTACCTACCTGCAAAACATGATCGGCGAAGTCACGCAAGCCACCGGCGCCATGGCCTCGAGTCTCGACGGTCTGCAACGCACCTCGGCGCACACCAGCCAGATTCTGCTGCGTCACGCTTCGGAAACCGATCAGACCGTGACGGCCATCACCGAAATGAGTTCCACCGCTGAAAGCGTCGCGCAGAATGCCGCCGAAACCGCTGCGTTCACCCAGCGCGCCAACGAAAACGCCGATCGTTCCCGCGTGGTCGTTGGTGAAGCCTCCAGCAGCGTGATAGCACTGATCGACGAGGTGGCCAGCGCCACGCACAAAGTCGAAAGCATGCAACAGGACGCCCAGCGCATTACCGAAATTCTCGGGGTGATCGGCGCGATTGCCGGCCAGACCAACCTGCTGGCGCTCAACGCCGCCATCGAGGCAGCGCGTGCCGGTGAACAAGGTCGCGGCTTTGCAGTGGTGGCCGACGAAGTGCGCGCCCTCGCCGCTCGTACTCAGGCCAGCACTTCGGAAATCAACGAAATGCTGGCTCGCCTGACACAAGGTGTGAGTTCTTCGGTGGCAGCCATGGAAAACACCCAGGCCAGTTGCCAGTCTGCTGCCGATGCCACTGCGCGGGTTAACTCGGGCCTGGACGAAATGGCCGGTTCGGTCAGCCACATCAACAGCCTCAGTACCCAGATCGCCACCGCCGCCGAGCAGCAAAGCGCGGTGACCGAAGAGATCAACCGCAGCATGGTGCAGATCCGTCATATGGTTGAAGAGTTGGTAGAAAGCGGTCACGCCAGCGAACTCAACACCCGGCAGTTGCTCGAAGCCAACAGCCGCGTCAGCGCGATCATGGGCCGCTTCAAAGTCCGCTGACACCCCCGCTTGTAGGAGCGGCGGCACGCTGCGATCTTTTGATCTTGATTTAAAGACAAGATCAAAAGATCGCAGCGTGCCGCAGTTCCTACAGGGGATCGCGTGGTATCTGACAGATTTGTAATCTCGTACTCAGTGGGCTGTCAGGCTTGATCGACGATCATTCTGCCGACTTGCCTTGTATCAACTTGAAACACTCCGTTGATGCCTTGCAGGATAATCCGGTCAAAATACTCTCCTTTTTGACCGTCATCCTTGTCGAGAATCCATCATGCGAACCTCCCTGCGTCTAGCCGCCCTGAGCGTCCTGTTCATCTCTTCCCTGGCCCAGGCCGCCGATCTGATCCCGATCGAAGTGCATCGCGACGCCAATTGCGGTTGCTGCAAGAAGTGGATCAGCCACCTGGAAGCCAACGGCTTCAAGGTCGAGGATCACGTCGAAGCCGACATGAGCAGCTTCAAGCAGCAACATGGCGTACCGCCGCGTCTGGCTTCGTGCCATACCGGGATCATCAACGGCAAATTCGTCGAAGGCCATGTACCCGCCGACCAAGTGTTGGCGCTGAGCAAACGTGACGATCTGCTGGGCGTTGCCGCGCCGGGGATGCCGATCGGTTCGCCGGGAATGGAAATGGATGGCATGAGCGACGCCTATCAAGTGATCGGTCTGACAAAGAGCGGTGCTGATGTCGTGGTGGCGGATTACCCGGCCCACTGATGGCGGTGGCTTATTTCGGGCTGTTCTTCGCCGCATTCGGTGCGGCGACACTGTTGCCGCTGCAATCCGAAGCGCTGCTGGTGGGGTTGCTGCTCAGCGACCGTTATTGGCTATGGGGCCTGCTGGCCGTGGCGACGCTGGGCAATGTGCTGGGTTCAGTGGTCAACTGGTGGCTCGGGCGCCGGCTGGAGCAATTTCAGGATCGGCGCTGGTTTCCGGTGAGTGCCGCGCATATGGCCAAGGCACGCAAGCATTATCAGCGTTACGGGCATTGGTCGTTGTTGCTCAGTTGGCTGCCGATCATCGGCGATCCGCTGACCTTGATTGCCGGTGTGATGCGCGAGCCGCTCGGACGTTTCCTGCTGATCGTCACCCTGGCCAAAGGCGCACGTTATGCGGTGCTGGCCTTTTTGACCCTCGGCTGGCTCGGTTGAACGATTGAGCGCGGACATTGCCTGTTTTTAACGTCGCCCTAATCCGGCCGTTCCAGCATCGACCGATTTCAATGGAGTTTGCCCCTATGTCCGTGACGCTCACCCGCTGGCTGCCCGGCCTGTTCCTGACCGCCGTCCTGCCGTTGATGGCGCATGCCGAAGGCCCGCAATACGGCCCGGAGCTGCAAGGTTTCGAATACCCCTACACGCTTAAACACTTCGCCTTCCAATCCCAGGGCAAATCCTTGCAAATGGGTTACATGGACGTCGCCGCCCATGGCAAAGCCAACGGCCGCACCGTGGTGCTGATGCACGGCAAGAATTTTTGCGGCGCAACCTGGGACAGTTCGATCAAAGCCCTCAGCGAGTCCGGCTACCGGGTGATCGCTCCGGATCAGATCGGTTTCTGTACATCCAGCAAACCTGACAACTACCAATACAGCTTCCAGCAGCTGGCCACCAACACCCAGCAACTGCTCAAAGCGCTGGGCATCCAGAAAGCGACTCTGCTGGGGCATTCCACCGGCGGCATGCTCGCCACCCGTTACGCACTGCTGTTCCCGGATCAGGTCGATCAACTGGCGCTGGTCAATCCAATTGGTCTGGAAGACTGGAAAGCCCTCGGCGTGCCCTATCGCACCGTTGACCAGTGGTATCAGCGTGAACTCAAAGTCACCGGCCAAAGCATTCGCGACTATGAGCGCACGACTTATTACGATGGTCGCTGGAAACCCGAATTCGACCGTTGGGTCGACATGCTCGACGGCCTGAGCAACGGCCCGGGCAAAACCCAGGTGGCCTGGAACTCGGCGCTGATCTACGACATGATTTTCACCCAGCCGGTGTATTACGAATTCAAGAACCTGAAAATGCCGACGCTGCTGCTGATCGGTACGTCCGACACCACCGCCATCGGCAAAGACATCGCGCCACCCGAGGTGAAAGCGAAAATCGGCCACTACGAAGTGCTCGGCAAGCAAGTCGCCAAGCTGATCCCGCAGTCCACGCTGGTGGAATTCCCCGGCATGGGCCATGCGCCACAAATGGAAGAACCTGAACAATTTCACAAGGCGTTGCTCGACTGGCTGAACAAAACCAATCCCGTGCGTTGATGAGGTAAGGCTGATGGCGGTGCAGATTGCAGTGATCGATGACTGGCAGGACGTGGCCCGCGACGTGGTCGACTGGTCGGTGCTGGAGAGTATCGGTGAGGTGACGTTCGTCCACGACTACCCGGCGGACAACGCCACGATGGCCGAACGACTGGCCAGGTTTGAAGTGATCTGCGTTATGCGTGAGCGCACGCGTTTCGACGAAGATTTGCTCAAACGTCTGCCCAAGCTCAAGTTGCTGGTGACTGGCGGCATGCGCAACGCGGCGCTGGACATCCCGGCTGCGACGAAGCTAGGGATCAAGGTCAGCGGCACCGACAGCTATAAACACGCGGCGCCGGAACTGACCTGGGCGCTGATCATGGCCGCCACGCGCAATCTGGTGAACGAGGCCAACGCCTTGCGCGCAGGCAAGTGGCAGCAAGGGCTGGGCGGCGATCTGCATGGCAAGACCCTGGCCATTCTCGGTTTGGGCAGCATCGGCCAGAAAGTGGCGAAGTTCGGGCAAGCGTTTGGTATGCGCGTGATCGCCTGGAGCGAAAACCTCACCGCCGAACGCGCCGAGCAGGCTGGCGTGACTTATGTCAGCAAGCAGCAGTTGTTCGAACAGGCCGATGTGCTTTCGGTGCATCTGGTGCTCAGCGAACGCAGTCGCGGGCTGGTGGATGCACAGGCACTAGGCTGGATGAAACCCACGGCGTTGCTGGTCAATACTGCGCGCGGGCCGATTGTCGATGAAGCGGCGCTGATCAAGGCCCTGCAGAAACAGCACATTGCCGGTGCAGCATTGGATGTATTCGATGAAGAACCGCTGCCGCCGATGCACCCGTTTCGCACACTGGAAAACGTGTTGGCCACCCCGCATGTCGGCTATGTCAGCCGGCAGAACTATGAACAGTTTTTTTCGCAGATGATCGAAGATATTCAGGCGTGGTCAACGGGCAACCCAATTCGCCCACTCAACTAACACAACAAATCCCTGTAGGAGTTGCGGCACGCTGCGATCTTTTGATCTTGTTTTTAAAACCAGGATCAAAAGATCGCAGCGTGCCGCAGCTCCTACAAGGGCCTCTGACAGTCACCCAATCAACAAACTGTCCGCACCACAACAGTGCGAGCGCATTTCGCGCTAGCACAAAACCATGACCATCCAGTCACCGTTTTAGCCCATCCCGCCAAAAATACCTGCCCTTCGTCGGTGCGAGTCACCCCTATACCCCGCTACTCACACTACTCGCAAACCGATTGTCGAACAATTTACCTTTTTGCCCGGGCCCGCTCTAGGATCTGGCCTAGACTGGATTTCGCGGGGTAAAACCGGCTGGTCACAAACTGGAAAAATTCTCGAAACTTTTGCAGATCGCGACGGGTCATCTGAAAGGCAGTGCCAACGCGACTGGTGCAATCCTTGCAACGGCACCCTCACCCATTCTGCTTGCGCGTGTTGGGTAGCGTTTGCTCACCGATGCGTGGCGCGTTTGCGCCTGGCCACAGGACTCTGGCCACGGAAATCGCTTGTTCAAGACAAGAATCAGATCAACGACACGGGAGATTCATATGATCAGTGCGGCATTGGATATTCAGGGAGAGCGTGCTCAACCATCGATTGGCGAATCGAGCACCGTGAGCGTTCCCGGCAGCCGGTCGATCAACGTCCCGAGCACCAGAACGCTTGCCCCGGTGGCCAGTCAGAATCCAAACAAGAAGAAAGTGTTGTTCGTTACCTCGGAAATCGCCGATCTGGTCAAGACCGGTGGCCTGGGTGACGTTTCTGCCGCCCTGCCCCGCGCCATGGCGCACCTGCATGATGTTCGCGTGCTGATCCCCGGTTACCCGCAAGTGATGCACAGCGAAAATCCGATCCACATCATCGGCGAACTCGGCGGCCATGCAGCGCTGCCTCCTTGCCAGATCGGGCGCATGGACATGCCTGATGGTCTGGTGATTTACGTGTTGATCTGCCCCGAACTCTACGAGCGCGAAGGTTCGCCTTACGGCGCCAACAACGGTCGCGACTGGCCGGATAACCACATTCGGTTTGCCCGTCTGGGTCTGGCCGCTGCCGATATCGCTGCTAACCTCGCGCAGATTCACTGGTGCCCGGATCTGGTGCACGCCCACGACTGGCCGGCTGGTCTGGCGCCTGCTTATATGCACTGGCGCGGGCAGCGCACGCCGACCCTGTTCACCATTCACAACCTTGCCTATCAGGGCGTGACCAGCCTTGGCTCGTGCCCGGAGCTGGGTATTCCGCACCATGCCCTGCAACAGGAAGGCATGGAGTTCTACGGCAAGATGTCGTTTCTCAAGGCCGGCATGGCGTATTCGAGCCATATCACTACGGTCAGCGCGACCTATGCGCAGGAAATCACCACCCCGGATTTCGGCTGCGGTCTCGACGGTTTTCTCGCCGCCAAGACCCAGCAAGGCTTGCTCAGCGGTATCCCCAACGGCATTGACGAGAGCTGGGATGCGGCCACCGATCCGCACCTGTTCGCACCGTTTGCCATCGGCGACTGGGAAGGTAAAGCGGTCAACGCTGCGCACGTTCGTGAACTGTTCGGCCTCGCCGATTCCGAAGGCCCGCTGTTCGCCGTGGTCTCGCGACTGGTCTATCAAAAAGGTCTGGATCTGACTGAAGCGGTGTCCGAATACATCGTCGAGAACGGTGGCCAAATCGCGATCATCGGCCGTGGCGAGCCGGAAGAAGAACAAGCCATGCGCGAACTGGCGCTGCGTTTTCCCGGCCAGATCGGCGTGCGTATCGGCTTCAACGAAACCGATGCCCGACGCATGTTTGCCGGCAGCGATTTCCTGCTGATGCCGTCGCGTTACGAGCCCTGCGGCCTGAGCCAGATGTATGCGCAGCGTTTCGGCTCGTTGCCGGTGGCGCGCAATACCGGCGGGCTGGCCGACACCATTGAAAACGGCGTCACCGGATTCCTGTTCGACGAGTCCACTGTCGAAAGCTACCGAGAAGCGCTGAGCCGCGCCTTCAAGGTTTTCGCTTTCCCCGAACTACTCAATGCCATGCGCTGCCGGGCGATGGCCGCTCCGTTCAACTGGTGCAAAGCAGTCGAACCCTACGCCGAGCTTTACGAGCAACTGGTGGCCAAGGCGCTGGGCAAAACCGGCCACAAATAACCAGGGAGGTTATCAACGATGCCGTTACGGTCCCTTGAAACCTGGCCCCACGGCGCGATCATGCTGGACGCCGAACACACACAATTTGCGTTGTGGGCGCCGGATGCGTTTTACGTCAGTGTGGAGCTTGAACACGGGCAATCCCTGGCGATGTTGCCCCAGGGTGACGGCTGGTTCGTGATCGAGACCCTCTGCCCGGCCGGAAGCCGCTACCGCTACAACATCGATGGCGAACTGGAAGTGCCCGATCCGGCCTCCAGAGCGCAGGATGGAGATATCGACCGCCACAGCGTTGTAGTCGATCCGCTGGCCTATCAGTGGCGACACAGCGCATGGCACGGTCGGCCATGGAGCGAAGCGGTGATCTACGAGCTGCACGTCGGTGCGCTTGGGGGTTTTGCCGAAGTCGAACAACATCTCGCACGCTTGGTGACGCTGGGCATCACCGCCATTGAACTGATGCCGCTGGCGCAATTTCCCGGCGAGCGCAATTGGGGTTACGACGGCGTACTGCCCTACGCGCCGCAAGCCTCGTATGGCACCCCGGAACAACTCAAACATCTGATCGACAGCGCCCACGGCCATGGCCTGGCGGTGATTCTCGACGTGGTTTACAACCACTTCGGCCCCGACGGCAATTACCTGAACCGTTACGCCAAAGGTTTCTTTCGCGAAGACAAACACACGCCCTGGGGCGCTGCCATCGACTTCCGCCGTCGCGAAGTGCGTGAGTTTTTCATTGAAAACGCACTGATGTGGCTACTGGAATACCGCTTCGACGGCCTGCGACTGGACGCGGTGCATGCGATTCAGGACCCGGATTTCCTCAGTGAAATGGCCCAGCGCATCCGCCAGCAGATCGACCCGACGCGGCATGTCTGGCTCACCGTAGAAAACGAGCTGAACCAGTCGAGCCTGCTCGAATACGATTACGACGCGCAGTGGAACGACGACGGGCATAACGCCCTGCACGTCCTGCTGACCGGCGAGACCGACGCCTATTACGCCGACTATGCCTCGCAGCCGACTGAGCAACTGGTTCGTTGCCTGAGCCAGGGTTTTGTATTTCAGGGCCACATCACCCGCCACGGCGAACCGCGCGGCGAACCCAGCGAACATCTGCCCTCGACCGCGTTCGTGCTGTTCTTGCAGAACCATGACCAGATCGGCAACCGCGCCTTCGGCGAGCGCCTGCATCAACTGGCCGATCCCCGAGCGTTGCAGGCTGCCACGGTGCTGCTGTTGCTCTCGCCGATGATCCCGCTGATGTTCATGGGTGACGAGTTCGCCGCCGAACAACCGTTTCTGTTCTTCACCAGTCACCACGGCGAACTGGCCGAACTGGTACGCGAAGGCCGGCGCAATGAATTTGCCGCGTTCAGCGCGTTTAAAGATCCGCACAAACGCGAACGAATTCCCGACCCCAACGCCGAGCAAACCTTCCACGCTTCGCAACCACGCCTGATCGGCAACGGCTCGGCGATTCAGCAGCAAACGCTGGCGTTGTACCGGCAACTGTTGCAACTGCGCCACCAACACATCATCCCCAATCTGTCCGGCACCCAGGCGCTTGGCGCACACATGCTCGGCTATGGCGCGGTCAGTGCGCGCTGGCGCCTGGGCAATGGCAGCGAGTTGCGAATTGACCTGAACCTCAGCGACACGCCAGTGGTCAACCCTGAACAGACCGATGCGGTGTGGCTGTTTCAGCAGCCTGCCGCCACTGATCTGTCGGAACCGGGCGTACTCGCCCCGTATTGCGCGCTTGTCAGCCTCACGGCCGCAACCCCTTTGCAACCTCTGAACGGAGAGCGCCTATGAGCGATGCGCAACTGGAAATTCTCGCCAGCCGAGCGGGCCTTGCCGTCGACTGGATCGACGCCAACGGTCGCCCGCAAAAAGTCGCCCCGGCGGTGCTGCGCAATGTCCTCATCGGCCTTGGCCACCCCGCCAGCACGGCTCAGGAAATCGACGCCAGCCTGCTTGAATTGCAACAAGTGCAACAGGATCGTCACCTGCCTCCGCTGCTGACCAGTGACGTCGGCGCCGGGCTGGATCTGGCCCGCTATTTCGAACCTGAAACGCCCTGCGAAATCCACCTCGAAGACGGCTCGCGGCTGAACCTGAAGCTCGATGCCCAAGCGATATTGCCCGGGCTGATCCCTGCGGGATATCAACAGGTACACATCGCCGATCAATATTTCACCCTGGCCGTCGCGCCCGAGCGCTGTTTCAGCGTCGGCGATGCGGTGGACAATCCGATCCCCCGCGCCTGGGGCCTGAGCGTGCAACTGTATTCGTTGCGCCGGCCCGGCGATGGCGGTTTTGGTGACACTCAAGCGTTGGAAGAACTGGCGCGAGTGGCCGGCGAACGTGGTGCCGAAGCCTTGGCGATCAGCCCGCTGCACGCGATGTTCAGCGCTGACACCGGACGCTACAGCCCTTACTCGCCGTCGAGCCGGCTGTTTCTCAACTCCTTGTATGCCTCGCCGGGCACGATCCTTGGCGAACGTGCCTTGCGCGATGCCATTGACGCGACCGGTCTGGCCGAGCAGTTCGCGCAACTGGAAGATTTGAAGCTGATCGACTGGCCGAGCGCCGCCGATGCCAAGCAAAAACTCCTGCAAGCCTTGTACGAAGGCTTCACCAGCGGCGATCACCCGTTGCATCCCGATTTCGCCAGTTTCCGTCACACGGGTGGCGAAGCACTGGAAAATCACTGCCGTTTCGAAGCGATCCAGGAAATGCGCGCATCCCGTGGCGAAAGCCTCGACTGGCGCGAATGGCCCGAGCATTGGCACGACCCACGCGGCGCCGCCCTCGAAGCGTTTGCAGAAGAATACAGCGAGCGCATCGGCTACTTCGCGTTCTGCCAATGGCTGATTCATCGCTGCCTGGAGCGCGCGCAAACTGCCGCCCGTAGCGCTGGCATGGGCATCGGTCTGATCGCTGACCTCGCGGTCGGTGCCGATGGCGCCGGCAGTCAGGCCTGGAGTTTTCAGGATGAATTACTTGCCTCGCTCACCGTTGGCGCCCCGCCGGACATTCTCAACCGCTCCGGTCAGGGCTGGGGAATCTCCGCGTTTTCTCCGGAAGGTCTGGTGCGTAACGGTTTTCGCGCCTTTATCGACATGCTGCGAGCCAACTTCGCCCACGCTGGCGGGTTGCGCATCGACCACGTCATGGGCCTGCAACGGCTCTGGGTGATTCCCAACGGTGCGATCCCGGCTGACGGCGCGTACCTGTATTACCCGGTGGACGATCTGTTGCGCCTGCTGACCCTTGAATCCCATCGCCATCAGGCCATCGTCCTCGGTGAAGACCTCGGCACTGTTCCCGACGGCCTGCGGGAAAAACTCATCGCCCGCTCGATGCTGGGCATGCGCGTGCTGTTGTTCGAACAGGACAACTGTCATTTCAAACCGATTCTCGACTGGCCGGACAATGCCTTGGCGACTACCAGCACCCACGACTTGCCGACACTCAATGGCTGGTGGCATGGCAAGGATATCGACTGGAACGCACGCCTGAATCTGGTCGATGCCAGCGGCGAAATCGAATGGCGCCGCCACCGTCAGCGTGAGCGCGAAGGCCTGCGCAGCGTCTTGAGCCAGGACCCGCAGAACTTTCGCGAGGAATCCCACGAAGCCGATCAGGTTGTCGACGCTGCCGTTCGTTTCCTCGGCCACACCCGGGCGCCGCTGGTGCTGCTACCGCTGGAAGATGCGCTGGGCATCGAGGAGCAGGCCAACCTGCCGGGCACCACAGACACCCACCCGAACTGGTCGCGACGCCTGCCCAACAGCAGCGAAGCATTGCTCGACGGCGCGGATGCTGCGCGACGTCTGGAACTGCTCGCCTGCGCGCGCCTTCAGGCAGCCGAGCGTGATCAATGAACCAAACGCTTATCCGCCCGCTACGCGCCACCCTGCGCCTACAATTTCATAAAGGCTTTACCCTCGAACAAGCGGTGCCGCTGGTGCCGTACTTCGCCAGTCTCGGCATCAGCCACATTTATGCCTCGCCGCTGCTCGCGGCACGTTCCGGTTCGATGCACGGCTACGATGTGGTCGATCCGACCCGGGTTAACCCGGAACTCGGCGGCGAGCCGGCGTTAAGGCGTCTGGTTGGCGCGTTGCGCGAGCACGACATGGGGCTGATCCTCGACATTGTTTCCAACCACATGGCGGTCGGCGGCAGTGACAATCCGTGGTGGCTTGATCTGCTGGAATGGGGACGACTGAGCCCGTACGGCGAGTTCTTCGATATCCAGTGGCACTCGCCAGACCCGCTGATGGAAGGCCAGTTGCTGCTGCCGTTTCTCGGCAGTGATTACGGCGTGGCGTTGCAGGAAGGCACGCTGAAACTGCACTTCAATGCGCAGACCGGCAGCTTTTACGTCGAGCACTACGACCATCATTTCCCGATCTGCCCGAGTGATTACGGCGAACTGCTGAGACCTGTCGAAGCACTGAAATCCCTTGCCGAACGCTTCAGTTCCCTGAGCTATCAGACCGACGCGCATTCGCTGGCGCTGCCGCTGAAGGAAGAACTGCAGCAACTGGCGAGCGACCCGCAGATCCTCGACGCCATCCAGCGCAATCTCGCGCACTACGACTCCACCACCAACGAAGGCTTCGACAAACTGCATCAGCTACTCGAACGCCAAAGCTATCGTCTCGCCAGTTGGCGCACCGCTGCCGATGACATCAACTGGCGGCGCTTTTTCGATATCAATGAGCTGGGCGGTCTGCGGGTCGAGCGGCCAGCGGTGTTCGAGGCCACTCACGGCAAGATCTTCCAATTGATCGAAGAAGGCCTGGTCGACGGTTTGCGCATCGACCATATCGACGGCCTCGCCGACCCTCGCGGTTATTGCCGCAAGCTGCGGCGGCGGGTCGATCTGTTGGCGCCGGGACGGCACTTGCCGATCTACGTCGAGAAGATTCTCGGTGCCGGCGAAACCCTGCACACCGACTGGGCGGTGGACGGCACCACCGGCTACGAATTCATGAATCAACTGTCGTTGCTGCAACACGATCCTGATGGCGAATACGTCCTCGGCGACCTGTGGCAGCGGCGCACCGAACGCCCCGCCGCGTTTATCGAAGAAGCGCAACTGGCGCGCCAGCAGATTCTCAACGGCTCGCTGGCCAGCGATTGCGAAAGCGTCGCTCAGGCGCTGCTGCAAGTGGCGCGGGATGACCTGATGACCCGCGACCTGACCCTCGGCGCGATTCGTCGCGCATTGCAGGCGTTGATTGTGCATTTCCCGGTGTACCGCACTTACATCAGCGCACTCGGGCGTTCGGCGCAGGACGAGGTGTTTTTCCAGCAAGCCATGGAGGGTGCAAAGCAGACCCTCGGCGAGAGTGATTGGCCGGTGCTTGACTGTCTGGCCGGTTGGCTCGGTGGCCAGCCGTGGCGACGCAAGCCTCGCGGGCGTTCACGGAAAATCCTCAAACACGCTTGCGTGCGCTTTCAGCAACTGACCTCACCAGCAGCGGCGAAAGCCGTGGAAGACACCGCGCTGTATCGCTCGGCGGTGTTGTTGTCGCGCAATGACGTCGGCTACAACACTGAACAATTCAGCGCGCCGCTCAGCGACTTTCATGCGGTCAATCAGCAACGTCTGGCGCAGTTTCCCGACAACTTGCTGGCCACCGCCACCCATGACCACAAGCGCGGTGAAGACACCCGGGCGCGTCTGGCAGTGCTCAGCGAGCGCAGCCACTGGTACGCCGAACAGGTCGAGTTGTGGCGTGCCCTTGCCCGGCCATTGCGCGATGACGATCAACTGCCGTCGTCCGGCGATGAGCTGATTCTTTATCAAGCCTTGCTCGGCAGTTGGCCGCTGCAACTGCGTGATGACGATCAGGCGGGTTTTGCGGATTACGCCAAACGCATCTGGCAATGGCAACAGAAAGCCCTGCGCGAAGCCAAGCTGCAAAGCAGCTGGAGCGCGCCTAACGAAGCCTATGAAAACGCCACGCAAACCTTCACCGAAAGATTGCTTACAAGTAATGAAGGCGAACTGCTGCGCGCTGCCCTGATCAAGACCGTCAACAGCATTGCCGCTGCCGGCGCGCTGAACAGCTTGGCGCAAACCTTGCTGCGCATGACAGTGCCGGGGGTGCCGGATCTGTATCAGGGCAACGAGTTCTGGGATTTCAGCCTGGTCGATCCAGACAACCGCCGGCCGGTGGATTACGCCGCTCGCGAGCAAGCCTTGCATGCGCAAGTCGCAGTCGAGGAATTGCTGGCGAACTGGCGTGACGGGCGCATCAAGCAAGCCTTGATCGCCCAAGTGCTGCGCCTGCGCGCCGAACATGCCGGGTTGTTCCGGCGCGGCTCGTACCAGGCCCTTGAGGTGCTGGGCAGTCAGGCGCACAACGTGCTCGCATTTGCTCGCGAGCACGAGGGTCAGCGGGCCATCGTGATCGTGCCGGTACGTTGCGCGACGCTGCTGGAAAACAGTGCCATCCCTCAAGTGGATGCGCTGCGTTGGGGCGATACGCGGGTGGTTTTACCGTTCCTCGCCTGCGACACAAACCTGAAGGGACTTTTTGCAAACGCAGCAGTCACAAAAAACAGGGAGCTGAACGTCAGCGACGCGCTGGGGAATATTCCGGTCAATCTCTTTATCCAACACTTAACGTAAGTACAAGTTCAGCTCAGGAGCATTGCGATGAGTACCGACGATAAACGCATCCGCGAGTTCGCCTATCAGATCTGGGAATCCGAAGGGAAACCTGAAGGTCATGAGTCACGGCATTGGGAGATGGCGCGCAAACTGGCAGAAGCCGAGGCGCTCGCTCCGAAGAAATCACCGAAAGCGGCCGGCAGTAAAGCTGCTGACGCCAAGACGCCTGCGGCCAAGCCTAAAGCGCCAACAGCGGCCAAAGCCAAACCGGCCAGCGCTGCCAAGGTCGTCCCGCCAGGCGAAAAAGCCGCCGAGAAAAAGCCCCGAGCGACCAAGAAGCCCCCGGCCAACTGACGCTTTCCGGATATCTGAATTGAACAACCGTGTGGCGGGTTCGCTCGCCACAAAGGGCGCACTCGCCCTGAAGAAACACTATTAACCCTTGCAGGAGTGAGTTTTTGTGGTGAGGGGATTTATCCCCGTTGGGTTGCGCAGCGACCCCAAATCCGGCAATCGCGTTGTATCAGTCATACCGTTTGTGCTGGTTTTGCGACTACTTCGTAGCCGAACGGGGATAAATCCCCTCACCACAGTTCGCTCCCACAGAGAGAAGCAGCGTAGCAATCACCCCCAGTTTTGCAGGAGCAACCATGACCAATCCAAAAAAAGCCGCACCCGCACCTCATGTCGAGGCCTCGAGAATTCGTGAAGGTCTGCCCTTCCCGCTCGGTGCGACCTGGGATGGTCTTGGCGTCAATTTCGCGCTGTTTTCCGCCAACGCGACCAAGGTTGAACTGTGCATCTTCGACGATGCCGGTGAAGTCGAACTCGAACGCATCGAACTGCCCGAGTACACCGACGAGATCTACCACGGCTATCTGCCCGACGCCCATCCCGGCCTGATCTACGGTTACCGCGTTTACGGCCCGTACGACCCGGCCAACGGTCACCGCTTCAACCACAACAAACTGCTGATCGACCCCTACGCCAAACAACTGGTCGGTCAGCTCAAATGGTCCGAAGCGCTGTTCGGCTACACCATCGGCCACCCTGATGCCGACCTCAGTTTCGATGAACGCGACAGCGCGCCCTTCGTGCCAAAGTGCAAAGTCATCGACCCGGCTCACACCTGGGGCAACGACCATCGCGTCAGCGTGCCGTGGGACAAGACCATCATTTATGAAACCCATGTGCGCGGCATCAGCATGCGCCATCCCTCAGTGCCGGAAAACGTGCGCGGCACCTTCGCCGGGCTGATGGTCGATGATGTGCTGGAACACATCCGCAAACTCGGCGTTTCAACCGTGGAACTGTTGCCGATTCACGCCTTCGTCAACGACCAGCATCTGCTGCAAAAAGGCATGACCAACTATTGGGGCTATAACAGCATCGCGTTCTTCGCCCCGGACCCGCGCTATCTCGCCAGCGGCAAGATCGCCGAGTTCAAGGAAATGGTCGCGCATCTGCACGAAGCCAATCTCGAAGTGATCCTCGACGTGGTTTACAACCACACCGCCGAGGGCAACGAGCAAGGCCCGACCCTGTCGATGCGCGGTATCGACAACGCCTCGTACTACCGCTTGATGCCCGACGACAAGCGCTTCTACATCAACGATTCCGGCACTGGCAACACGCTGGACTTGAGCCACCCGTGCGTACTGCAAATGGTCACCGACTCGTTGCGTTACTGGGCGAGCGAGATGCATGTCGACGGCTTCCGCTTCGATCTGGCGACGATTCTCGGGCGTTATCACGACGGTTTCGATGAGCGTCACAGCTTCCTCGTCGCCTGCCGCCAGGACCCGGTGCTGCGTCAGGTGAAAATGATCGCCGAACCGTGGGACTGCGGCCCCGGTGGTTATCAGGTGGGCAATTTCCCACCGGGCTGGGTCGAGTGGAACGACAAATTCCGCGACACCGTGCGCGCCTTCTGGAAAGGCGACGACGGTCAGGTTGCCGATTTCGCCAGCCGCATGACGGCGTCAGGCGAGATGTTCAATGAACGTGGACGGCGGCCGTATTCGTCAGTGAACTTCATCACTGCGCATGACGGTTTCACCCTCAACGATCTGGTGTCGTACAACGACAAACACAACGAAGCCAACGACGAGAACAATCAGGACGGCAGTAACAACAATCTGTCGTGGAACCACGGCGTCGAAGGACCTACCGATGACCCTGAGATCAATGCGCTGCGCCACCGGCAGATGCGTAACTTCTTCGCCACCTTGCTGCTGGCGCAGGGCACGCCGATGCTGGTGGCTGGCGACGAGTTCGCCCGCACTCAGGACGGCAACAACAACGCCTATTGCCAGGACAGCGAGATCGGTTGGGTCAACTGGGACCTGAGCGAGGACGGCAAAGCGCTGCTGAAATTCGTCAAACGTCTGATCAAGTTACGCCTCGCGTACCCGATCCTGCGTCGCGGACGTTTTCTGGTCGGCGAATACAACGAAGACATCGGTGTGAAAGACGTGACATGGCTGGCGCCGGACGGCACGGAGATGACCACCGAACACTGGCATGACGCGCACAACCGTTGCCTCGGCATGCTGCTGGATGGTCGCGCACAGGAAACCGGGATTCGCCGCAAAGGTGCCGACGCGACCCTGTTGCTGGTGGTCAACGCGCATCACGACATCGTCAATTTCAAATTGCCGGAAGTGCCCGAAGGCAGTTTCTGGACGTGCATGATCGACACCAATCAGCCGTCGATTCGCGGCCAGGAACGCTTCGACTTCGGCCATGAATACTCGGTCACCGGGCGTTCGCTGCTGCTGTTCGAACTGCAACGTGAAGAAGAAGACTGATATGGACCTGCAAAACTATCTCGCCCGTCGCCCGCCGGACTATGCCGACACCGCCGCACTCGGCCAGTGTCTGCGGGCGATGGTCGAGGCCGGACTGGATCATTTGCCGCTCCCCGGCAGCGGACGCACACTTGAGCGCTTTCGCGCGCTGGCCGATGTCGGCGGGCATGATCTGGGGCTGTGCAAACTCTACGAGGGCCATACCGACGCGCTGGCGATCATCGAGCAACTCGGTGGCACGCCGACTCCGGGCAGCACTTGGGGGATGTGGGCCGCTGAACCGCCGCAAGCGCGGGTGCAGGTCATTCCGCTCGGGCACATGGTGGCGCTGAACGGGCGCAAAGCCTGGTGTTCGGGAGCCAGTGTGCTCAGCCACGCGTTGCTCACTGCCTGGGATGGCGATCAGCAACAGCAACTGGTTGCGGTCGCGCTCGATCAACCGGGAGTGACCATCACCGACCAAGGCTGGAACGCCGTCGGCATGGGCGCCACCGGCAGCGTTGAAGTGCTGTTCGACGGCGCTGAAGCCCAGGCCATCGGCAGCCCCGGCGATTACTTGCAACGTCCGGGTTTCTGGCAAGGCGGAATCGGCATCGCCGCGTGCTGGTATGGCGCGACGCGGCAGATCGCCGAGCGCTTGCGCCAACACTGCGCGCAACGTGAAGAACCGCATGCCCTCGCGCATCTCGGCGCAGTCGATACCGCATTGCAGGCCGCTGCCGATGTGCTGCGATGCAGTGCATTAAAGATCGATTCAGCCCCTGAAGAAAACGCTGAACTGCTGGCCCGACGCGCGCGCGCTGTCATCGAACAATCCGCCGAACAGGTGATGCGCGACGTTGGCCGCGCACTCGGCGCCGGACCGTATTGCAAGGATCGGCACTTCGCCCGGTTGATCGCCGATCTGCCGGTATTCCTGCGACAGAGTCATGCCGAGCGCGACCTTGCCGCCCTCGGCCAATTGATTGCCGGCCAGCCCGGTGAGGCATGGACGCTATGAAAACCAATCCGATTGTCGGCCAGGGCACCACCCTGCACCAATGGCAAAGCTCGCGGCATCTGGCAGAGCTGGACAGCATCGACATCCTCAGCCTGGTGCCGCCCGGTTCCCGCGCAGTGATTGTCGCCCCGCACCCGGACGACGAAGTGCTCGGTTGCGGTGGGTTGATGCAACTGTTGGCGGCGGCCGGGCGCCCGTTGCAACTGATTTCGGTGACTGACGGCAGTGCCAGTCATCCGGGCTCCCAGCGTTGGCCGGTGCAGCGTTTGAGCGTGATCCGCCCGCAGGAATCCGCCGAAGCGCTGCGTCGTCTCGGCCTGCCGATGCATCGTTTGAAGTGGTTGCGCGGTGGCTTTGCCGACACACAAGTGGCATCCCGCGAGGATCAGCTCAGCGACTTTATCGCCGGTCATTTGCGCAGCAGCGACGTGGTTTTTACCACCTGGAGTGAGGACGGCCATAGCGACCACGAAGCGGTTGGCCGCGCCAGCGCAGAAGCGGCGCGACGGGTTGGCGCAACTTGTCACGAATTGCCGGTATGGACATGGCACTGGGCAACCCCGGAAGACGCACTCGTGCCTTGGCAGCGCGCACGCAAGATTCTGCTGTCGCCCGAGCAGATCGCCCGCAAACGCCACGCAGTGCATGCCTTCGCCAGCCAATTGGAGGGTGATCCCGACGTCGGTCTCGGGCCGGTGCTGGCGCCCTACGTGCTTGATCGACTGTTGCAACCTTTTGAAGTGGTGTTCCTGTGAGCGTTGAAGATCGCTATTTCGAAGGCCTGTTCGCCGGCAATGACGATCCGTGGGCATTCCGCGAACGCTGGTACGAACAACGCAAACGCGCGATTACCCTCGCTGCCCTGCCGCGTCCACATTATCGATCGATCTTCGAAGCGGGCTGCGCCAATGGTGAGTTGAGCGCCGAACTGGCGGGGCGTTGTGATCGACTTTTGTGCTGCGATACCGCCACGGCGGCGGTGAAACTGGCGACCACTCGCCTGAGTCTGTTCGATCACGCAGAAGTTCGCCAAAGTCGCTTGCCCGAGGACTGGCCGCAAGAGAAATTCGACCTGATTGTATTTAGCGAAATCGGCTACTACCTCGACGGTAAAGATCTGACAGCTGTTATCCAGCACATCAGTCAATCCCTCACCGCCGACGGCCAATTGCTCGCCTGTCACTGGCGTCCGCCAATCGACGGATGCCCGCTGAATGCGCGGCAGGTTCACGACATGATCCATGAGCAGGTACAAATGCCGCGTCTGCTGCTGCATCAGGAAGCGGATTTCATTCTCGAAGTGTGGAGCCGCGAACCACGTTCGGTGGCGGCGCTGGAGGGTTTGCGATGATCGGCATCCTGATTCCGGCGCACAACGAAGAGGACCTGCTCGACGCCTGCCTGAGTACGGCGCTGCGCGCCAGCAAGCATGGATTACTGGCTGGGGAGCCAGTGGAGATCCTTGTGGTGCTGGACAGTTGCACCGACCGCTCGGCGCAGATCGTCAGCCAATATCCGGTGGCGTGTCTGAGCATCGAGGCGCGCAATGTCGGCCAGGCTCGCGCAGCCGGTGCTCGGATTCTGCTGGAGCGCGGGGCGCGGTGGATTTCCTGTACGGACGCCGACAGTCGCGTGGCCGATGACTGGCTGGTAGCGCAGCTCGGACTGGGCGCAGATGCGGTGTGCGGCACAGTTACCGTCGAGCGCTGGCACGAGTCGTTTGATGAGGCCGCGCAAATCCGCTATCACAGCCACTATCAGGCCTGTGACGGTCATCGGCATATCCACGGCGCCAACCTCGGCATCAGCGCCGATGCCTATCGCTGGGCCGGCGGATTTGAACCGCTGGCCTGTGATGAGGATGTGCAACTGGTTCGTCAGCTGGAACTCAGCGGTGCAAATATCGCCTGGAGCCATCGACCGCAAGTACACACCAGTGCTCGACTCGACAGTCGCGCACGCGGCGGATTTGGTGACTATCTGCACAAATTAGTACAGATAACGCAAAAAAAAGCGGATCAGATTGATCTGTGACGCGACGAATCGTCCTTATTGAGCAATACTCTGCCCGCAGCAATCCAGGGTTCGGAGCGCTGCACATTGCAATCAAACTGCCTTCACGGGTCGGCCAGACGTGTCATAGACACGCCATGTGCGCGATTGAGGGCCAGACACAACAAGGACGTAGCACCCATGAAAACCTTATCCCTCAGCGAAAGTACCCTGCCTGCACAAATCTGGAACAACGCCCCGCAACTGGAAAACATCCCGGTCATTGGCACTCACAGTCTGGTCCCTGCTGGCGCTCGCGCCGTGTTGATCGCGCCGCATCCCGGCGATGAAGTAGTGGCCTGCGGTGGTCTCCTGCAACTCCTCTCAAGCCTCGGTCACCCTCTGCAACTGCTGTCGATCACCGATGGTAGCGCCAGCCATCCCGGCTCGCGGCAATGGTCGGAAAAACGCCTGAGCGTGTTCCGCCCGCAGGAAAGCGTCGAAGCCCTGCGCCGCCTCGGCCTGCCGATGCACAGCTTGAAATGGGTGCGCGGCGGCTTCACTGACAATGCGTTGTACGACCAGGAAAACCAGTTGGTGGAATTCATCAGCCGTTACCTGCGCCCGGGCGATGTGGTTTTCAGCACCTGGCGTGAAGATGGCACCGACGACCATGACGTGGTGGGTCGCGCCAGTTTCAGGGCGGCACAACAGATCGGCGCGACCTTTTATGATTTGCCGGTCTGGGCCTGGCACCGTCCGGAACGTGAGCAGAAACAGATTCCCTGGGAACGTGCGCGCAAGGTACGACTTGATACCTGGACCGTCGCCCGCAAAAGCCACGCCGCCCACGCCTACGCCAGCCAGCTCAACGGCGACCCGACCATGGGCATCGCCCCGACTTTATCGCCGACGCTACTGGAGCGCATGCGCTTGCCCTACGAAATCGTCTTCGTCTGAACCGTTACATCCCTGTGGGAGCGAGCTTGCTCGCGAAAGCGGTGTATCCGTCAGCAGAAATACAAAATGTGCCGACGCCTTCGCGAGCAGGCCTGCTCCCACAATGGGTTTGTGGTGATTGAAGTGAACTGCGTGCGCTCGCATCAGTCGCATGAATAAGCCACCCCGATTCAGAGGAGCCAACGTGTCCAGTGATCCCGAGCGTCATGCTGTCGATGCCGCAGTCGTCCATCGTCTGCGCGTGCTGACGGTCAATACTCACAAGGGCTTCACCGCGCTGAACCGGCGTTTCATCCTCCCCGAGCTGCGCGAAGCAGTGCGCAGCACATCGGCGGATCTGGTGTTTCTGCAGGAAGTGGTCGGCGAACACGAACGTCACTCCAACCGTTACAACGAATGGCCACAAACCTCGCAATACGAGTTTCTCGCCGACAGCATGTGGAGCGATTTTGCCTATGGTCGTAACGCGGTCTATCCCGACGGTCATCACGGCAATGCACTGCTGTCCAAGTACCCGATCCGTGAATTCCGTAACCTCGATGTTTCGATCACCGGCCCCGAACGCCGGGGTCTGCTGCACTGCGTACTGGACGTGCCGGGGCATGCCGAAGTCCACGCGATCTGCGTGCATCTGAGTCTTCTGGAAAGTCACCGGCAGCTACAACTGGAGTTGCTCTGCCAGTTGCTGGAATCGCTGCCGGATGACGCTCCGGTAATTATTGCCGGCGACTTCAACGACTGGCAGTTGCAGGGCAATACCGCCCTTGCCCGCCGCGACTATCTGCATGAAGCTTTCGAACGCCATCATGGGCGCCCGGCCAAGACTTATCCGGCGCGTTTCCCATTGCTGCGACTGGACCGAATCTACCTGCGCAATGCCAGCAGTCACGACCCGCAGATTCTCGGCAATAAACCGTGGACTCATCTTTCTGACCATTTGCCGCTGGCGGTTGAAGTGCATCTTTAATTGCGGTTTTGACAAAACCGTTCGTCAGTCCCGGCACCGTACGCGGAAAAACCATCTACAACTTAAAAAGCTATAAGGAATAGCGCATTCAATCCGTTAGGTTGCGGACTTCGTGTAACTCATCAGCTGTGGAACCAACGGACGCTCAAGGATGAATTCCCCTGAATTGAAGTAGGGAATTGCCATCATGAAGCGATCCGTCCTGTCTTTGCGAATCCTGCCGCACGCGTTTTTCCTGCCCGCCTCGGTATTACTGTTGGCCAGCTCGCCGACTTACGCCGCCTGTACGCTGGTGCCTGGGCCCGGCAATGACGCGTTCACCTGCGACAGCGGCACCAGCGGTTCACTGACCGACCTGGCGGGTAACAACAGCCTGACTCTTCCCACCAACGGCACCGGTCGAATCAACGGCAGCGTGACGTTTGGTGCGGGCGCAGACAGTGTCAACATCGCCTCCGGGGTCATCACCGGCGCCGTCGCCCAAGGCGCAGGCATTGATGATTTCGTCATGAGTGGCGGTTCGATCGGCTCTCTTGCCCAGGGCGACGGACGCGACACATTCCTGATGACTGGCGGCACCATCGTTGGCGCATTCGAGGACGGTGATGTCGCACGCATGACCGGGGGCACCATCGGCCGGGTCGACATGAAACTCGACAACAACATCTTCGACATGTCCGGCGGGCAGATCATCGGCAATCTGGTGACCGGTTTCGGTACCGACACCATCATCGTCTCCGGCGGGAGTATCGGCGGCAACATCAGTGTCAGCGGCGGCAACGACAACATCACCGTGACCGGAGGGGACATCGGAGGGGAGATCCGCGCCAGTGTCGGCGATGACACGCTGGTGTGGGATGGCGGCGGGATCATCCGTTCGGCGATTCTGATGGGCGATGGCAATGACAGCGCCACCCTGCGCAACCTCGACGACAGCATTCTCGCGCTGACGCCCAACGTTGACGGCGGCGCAGGTAACGACTTGCTGACCCTCGACAACATCCAGACGGCACTGCCCGGCCGCTTCACCAGTTGGGAAACGGTCAATCTGAACAATGGCTCGCAGATGGATCTGGGCTCGGGCAGTCTGGTGCTCGGGGATGCGGCCAGTGGCAGCGGCACGTTGAACGTCGATGCCAGCAGTTCGCTGTTTTCCACCCTCGGCGCGGTGTCCTCCGCAGTCGCCGGGCAAGCGGTGACACTGAACAACGCCGGCACGATTGATCTGACTCGCGGTAACAGTCGTACCGATGACACGCTGACAGTGCAAGGCAACTACGTCGGCAACAACGGCCGGCTATTGCTACAGAGTGTTGTCGCCGGCGATGACTCACCGAGCGACAAACTGGTGGTCAATAACGGCAGCCTCAGCGGCGCAACGGTGATTACCGTGAGCAACGTCGGCGGCCTCGGTGCGCTGACCCGGCAAAACGGTATCCAGTTGGTACAGGCCCAGGGCAGCACGACCGGCAGCAACAACGCGTTCACCCTCAACGGTCCAGTATCTGCCGGAGCCTTTGACTACTACCTGTTCAAGGGCGGCGTCACCGCTGGCACGGAAAACAGTTGGTATTTGCGCTCAGCCGTGGTCTCGCCCGAGCTCATGAGCGTGCCGAATCCCGATCCTTCGCTGCCACCGATTCTGGTGCCGGTAGTCGCCGCCCCTATTGCCGCCGTGGCCCCGGCGGGTAGTCCACCGCTGCCGGTTTTGCCAGCCTCCGTGGCGGGAGCAGAACCGATCCCGCTGTATCGTCCGGAAGTACCGACCTGGTCGGTATTGCCGCCCGCTGCCGCACAACTCACCCTCAATGCCCTCGGCACCTTCCATGACCGTCAGGGCGATCAGCGCCTGCTCACCGAAACCGGCGCGTTCGGCGCAGGATGGGGTCGGGTCTACGGCAAGAACCTCGAACAAACCTGGGCCGGCACCGTCACCCCGCGCCTCGACGGTTCGCTCAACGGTTTTCAGGTCGGCAACGATCTGTACAGCGCAGCGACCTCCGGCGGCCAGACTCAACGCATCGGTTTCTTCGTCGGCCACAGTCGCCTGCAAGGCGATGTCGACGGTTTCAACGAAGGCTTTGAAGACAACAGCGCCGGCAAGATCAAACTCGAAGGCGACAGCTACGGCCTGTACTGGACGCTGATCGATCCGCACGGCTGGTACATCGACACCGTGGCGATGGGCACGCGTTTCGACGGCGACAATCGTTCGGATCGTGGCCTGAAACTGGACAACCGGGGCCATGCGGTGACCCTGTCGGCGGAAGCCGGTTATCCGTTCGCGCTGAATGACACCTGGGTGCTCGAACCGCAGGCTCAGGTCATCCACCAGAAAATCTCCCTCGACACCCAGAACGACGGCATCTCGAAAGTCTCTTTCGACTCCGACGGTTCCTGGACCGGTCGTCTCGGAGCGCGGCTCAAGGCCAACTATCAGGTCAACGGCATGCCGCTGGAACCGTATGTGCGCGCCAACCTGTGGCACACCTTTTCCGGCACCGATTCGGTGACCTTCGGCGATACCGATGTGATCAGTACCGAACAAAAGTCCTCGACCGCCGACATCGGCCTCGGCGTAATCCTTACCCTCGACCGCGCCGTCAGCGTCTACGCCAGCACCGATTACAGCCGCAATATTGACAGTAATGAGCAACGAGGCGTGGTCGGCAACCTCGGGATTCGAATCAGTTGGTAAGACGATGGTCGGCAGCCAAGATGCCCAGACAAAGGGCTTTCGCGGTGTTTCTCCATACAAACAACAGCTTGGATATGTTCAGAAAAACAAACGCTTGCATCGCATGATTTACTGCTACCGCTCATCGTGCAATTTCTTGACGCGCTGCCATCGCTCTTCTTATCTCTACCTTACTACCCCCGGAAAAAACACCCGGGGCGGGCCTTCGGACACTCGCAAAATCGAGCGGCCGTGGCTCGCCCCGCTCCATTCGGTCGCCCCTCATTCGGGTAGGAGAGACGCCACAGCGAGAGAGCGCATGCGATTGCAAGGTAGACCTCCATGAAAATTTCAATCACCCCACATGAGATCAAAATCACTTTCTGCACAGTCTCAAGTTCAATCTTGCTGTGCTCGTCCATGGAGGCTCAGGCCAGTCCTGCTGCGGATGAAACGACGCCCTGGTATCGCCAGGACGTACCCGTGATGACCCTGCCCGCAACTGTCATCACCCCCGAAACGCGGCGTCTCAGCCCTCGCCCCGACCTGCTCGGTACGCGGTTGATCACCGAAGATCTTGCACCCGCCGCCTGGGATCAGCTCTACGGGCAAAGCTCGCGGCAGGCACAAACCGACGTGCTTTCCTCGGGTTTTATGACGCCCGGCAGCGCTGATGCCAGAGGCCCGGCGGTCCTGACCTTGCAAGGCTCCGGTGGCCAGACCCAGACGTTCGGCCTGATCGGCGGGCTCAGCCACATTCAGGCCAACAGCGACGGCTTGATCAGCAACCGCGCTCTGGTTGATCCGACCACCGACACTTTGAACCTGCAAGGCCAAAGTCTCGGCGCCTACTACACCCTGACCGGCGCGCAAGGCTGGCATGTCGATGTGTCGGCCAGTGGCGGCCGGGTCAGTGGTTTCAGCCGCAACGAACAAGGTGCACGGCAAGCCACCGAAGGCAGCGCACTGACGCTGTCGGTCGAAGGTGGGTTTCCGATTGGTCTGGGCAAAAACTGGGTGGTCGAACCGCAGGCGCAATTGATCAATCAACGGCTGACGCTCGATACGCCATACGCCGGCTCGGGCAACGCGTCCTCGACCGATCTGACGGCGTGGAGCGGTCGTGTCGGCGCACGACTCAAAGGCAGTTACGACCTCAACGGCCTGCCACTCGAACCTTACGTGCGCACCAACCTCTGGCACACGGTGTACACCGGCAACACGGTAACCCTGGATCAGGTGGACAAGATCAGCAGCAGCCGCAATTCATCAACGGTCGAATTAGGCCTGGGATTGGTGGCGCGGATGACGCCGATGGTGAGTCTGTATGTCAGCGCCGATTACAGCAGTGATGTGGATGACAACGATCTGAACGGGCTGATCGGCAGCCTCGGTGTGCGGATGCGTTGGTGAGTAAATCAAAATAAACCCTGTGGGAACGAGCTTGTTCGTGAAGGCATTTTGTCAGTCAATTTATGTAACAACTGACACACCGCCTCGCGAGCAAGCTCGCTCCCACAGGCTTACGTTTATTCAGGTTTGAGGATCAACACTGCCAACGGCGGCAGATTCAGTTCCAGCGACAGCGACTGCCCGTGGCTTGCCACTTCTTCGGTAAACGCCCCGCCACCATTGCCATAATTCGACCCGGCATAAGTATCGGCATCACTGTTGAGCAACTCGGTCCAGCGCCCGGCAAACGGCACGCCGACCCGATATGCCTGACGCGGCACTGGCGTAAAGTTGGCCACCACCAGCACCGGTTTGCCATCCTTGCTCCAGCGCAACCACGCATAAACGCTGTTGATCGCATCATCACCAATCAACCACTGAAAACCCTGTGGCGCATCATCCTGCTCATGCAGCGCCGGCTCTTCGCGGTATAACCGATTGAGGTCGCCAACCAGTTTTTGCACGCCTTTGTGTTCCGAGTACTGCAGCAGATACCAATCCAGCTGCTGGTCGTGATTCCACTCGCGCCACTGGCCGAACTCGCAGCCCATGAACAGCAGTTTCTTCCCCGGATGGGTCCACATGAAACTCAGATACGCCCGCAAGTTGGCGAACTTCTGCCAGCGATCACCGGGCATCTTGTCGATCAGCGAATGCTTGCCGTGCACCACTTCATCATGGGAAATCGGCAGGATGAAACGCTCGGACCAGGCGTACACCAAGCCAAAACTCAACTCGTTGTGGTGATGCGCGCGGTACACCGGGTCTTGCTGAATGTAATGCAGCGAATCGTGCATCCAGCCCATGTTCCACTTGTAGGCAAACCCCAACCCACCCTGCTGCGTACTCTGGCTGACGCCCGGCCACGCGGTGGACTCTTCGGCAATCACCAAAGCGCCCGGAGCCTCCAGCGCCACCACATCGTTCAAGTGCCGCAGGAAGTCGATGGCTTCAAGGTTCTCGCGTCCGCCATGGCGGTTCGGCACCCATTCGCCAGCCTTGCGCGAATAGTCGCGATAGAGCATCGACGCCACCGCATCGACCCGCAGCCCATCGATATGAAAATGCTTCAACCAATGCAACGCCGAAGCGAGCATGTAGCCGTGAACTTCGGTGCGGCCGAGGTTGTAGATCAGCGTGTCCCAATCCTGATGGAAACCCTCCAGAGGGTTGCCATACTCGTACAGCGCAGTGCCATCGAATTGCGCCAGACCGTGGGTATCGGTAGGAAAATGCGCCGGCACCCAGTCCAGAATCACCCCGATATCGGCCTTATGGCAGGCATTGATGAATTCGCCGAACTGCTCCGGCGTGCCATAACGCGCACTCGGTGCGAATTGTGACAACAACTGATAACCCCACGAACCTCCGAACGGGTGTTCCATGATCGGCATCAGTTCGATGTGCGTAAAACCCAGCTCCTTCACGTACGGAATCAGCCGCTCGGCCAACTCCGGCCAAGTGTATTGCCGGGCCACTTCACCGAGATCATCGAGTTCGCATTGCCAGGAACCGGCATGCAACTCGTAGATCGACAGCGGCGCAGTGTGGCTTTGCCGCTCGTGACGACCAGTCATCCAGTCTTGATCCTGCCAGTCGATCTGCAACGGCGCGGCGACTTTCGAGGCGGTGTCCGGTGGCAAGCTGGTGGCCAGCGCCATCGGGTCGGCCTTCAACGGCAAGATGCCGCGGGCGCCGAGAATCTCGTATTTGTACAACTCCCCCGCTTGAAGGCGCGGAATAAACAACTCCCAGACCCCGGACGGATGACGCAGGCGCATCGGATGGCGGCGACCGTCCCAAACGTTGAAATCCCCCACCACCGATACCCGCCGCGCATTCGGCGCCCACACGGCGAAACGCACGCCGTCAACGCCGTCGATGGTTTGCAGTTGCGCGCCGAGGCAACTGCTCAGGTCACGGTGATTACCTTCGGCGAACAGATACAAATCCATTTCACCGAGCAACTGACCGAAGCTGTAAGGATCTTCCGCGACTTGTTCACCACCGGCCCAGCGCGTGCGCAGCACATAAGGCCGCGACTGATCGAAGTGCCCGACAAACAGCCCCGGGGTTTCGCTCTGCTCCAGCGCGCCGCGCTCGTCGCCGCTGTCTTTGTCGAGTACCACCACGCTCAACGCACCGGGTAAATAGGCGCGAATGAACTGCCCTCCGGCGCCATCGTCATGCGGGCCGAGGATGGAAAACGGCTCGTGATGTTCAGCGCGAACCAGCGCGTCGATGTCTTTTGGCGTCGGCAGCAAGGCTTCTTTGGCTTGCCCCTGTTCCTTGTTCGAGTGTTCTTTGTTTGACCAGCTCATGACTACTCTCCACCAAGATCGGAAAAGGGTTTAAGCCCCCTCAATAACCCATACAAACCGTGCAACGGCACGGGCAGCCACGTCGGGCGATTTTCGGCTTCATAGGCCACTTCATAGGCCGCCTTCTCCAGACCGAACAACGCAAGCGCGGCGTCGGCACCTTCAGGATCTTGCCAGGCATGATCAAGACTAGTTGCTGCCCGGCGATATGCCTCGACAAATGCCTCACGCGCTTCACGCAAGTAACGTTCGGCAACCCGCTGACGCGCCGCCTCAGACTCGGAGCTGTGATCGACGTTGTGCACGTTGATGGTCATCGCTGCCGCGTAATCGAATGAGCGCAGCACGCCGCTGACATCCTTGTACGGGCTGTGCTTGCCACGCCGTTCGGACAATGGCCGCGCCGGTTCACCCTCGAAATCGATCAGATAGGCATCGCCCTTGATCACCAGCACTTGCCCCAGATGCAGGTCGCCGTGGACGCGAATGCGCAAACCACCGACGGCTTTCTTCGCCAGATCCTGCACATGGCTGAGGATGGTTTTTTTGTTGTCGAGCAGGCGTGTGACCAGTTTCTGATCCGCTTCGCCGAGAGTGCCCTGATGCTGCTTGAGCAGTTTCAACGCATGCTCGACCTGCGCCGCGACATCCTTGCCGGACGTCTGTGCATCCTTGACGCTGGTGACTTGCGGGGCAAAGTCCGGATTGTCGGTCGGCGCCGCCAGTATCTGGTGCATCTCGCCCAGGCGCTGGCCGAGCATTCCGGCAAAATCCTTCAACTCGCCCAGCGCGTTGTAGTGCTGTTCCTGCTCGGACATGGCGTCCGCCAGTTCATCACGCAAGGCACGTTCGAGGTTGTTCTGCGTCCACTCCCAGGCGTCGCCCTGATTGCTCAGATAGCCTTGGGCAATCATCAGCAGATTGTCTTCACCGTTGGCATCGCGGCGGACTACAGAGCCGAGCAACGGCGAAATATTGGCAAAACCGGCCTCAGTCAGATAAGCGCTCATCTCCAGTTCCGGGTGCACCCCGGAGGCGACTTTACGGATCAGTTTCAGCACCAGGCTATTGCCGATCACCACCGAACTGTTCGACTGCTCTGCCGACAGATAGCGTACTTCCGACTCTGTGCCGAGACCGAGCTCCTCAAGCAGCGGCGTTGGTTCGAAACGGATATCGCCTTCGCTCGACGACAACACGGTGTTGGCCTGCATGCCTTGCAGTACGGCGCGGATAAACGATTCGAGGCTGAACGCATCGGTGATCAAACCGACCTGCCGCACGCGGCGGACACGGGACAACGCCAGTTGCTGCGGCAAGGCCGGACCGACCTGATCTTCGGCGATAAAGCCGAACGGCAGTTGATAACGACTGACCTGCCCGCCGCTGGTGACCTCGATCTCGCTGAGCAGCACCGGATGCTGCGCATCGCCGAAACGCACGCCGTAAGCCAGATGCACCTTGTCGATGGCCGCATCCTTGCCGGCAAACCAGCGACGATTCTGCAACCAGCTCGGCAGAATGCCCTGCTCCAGCGTCGAGCGTGACGGCGCTTCGAGCAGTTCTTCCATGCGTTTTTTCAGCACCAGCGTAGTGAAGTCCGGCAGGCTTTGCGCCGGTTCGACATGCCAGCTCGGCATCTGGTTTTCCGCCGCCAGTGCGAACCAGTAGAAGCCGTACGGCGCCAGGGTCAGCAGAAAATTCAACTGGCCAATCGGCGGGAACGCATTGCCGCCGAGCATCTCCACCGGAACCATGCCGACGTAGGCCGACAGATCGAGTTCCGCCGCTTGCGCGCTGCGCGACACGTTGGCCACGCAGAGAATGATTTCGTGTTTGCCGTCAGCGTCGGTGAATTCGCGGGTATAGGCGAGAATCCGCCGATTGCTCGGCGAGAGCATTTTCAGCGTGCCACGCCCGAACGCCTTGGATTGTTTACGCACTGCGAGCATGCGTCGCGTCCAGTTGAGCAACGAATGCGGATCGCCAGCCTGGGTTTCGACGTTGACCGACAGGTAACCGTATTGCGGGTCCATGATCGGCGGCAGCACCAGACTCGCCGGATCGGCGCGAGAGAAACCGCCGTTGCGGTCGATCGACCATTGCATCGGCGTACGCACGCCATCGCGGTCGCCAAGGTAGATGTTGTCGCCCATGCCGATTTCATCGCCGTAATACAGGGTCGGTGTGCCAGGCATCGACAGCAACAGGCTATTGAGCAGCTCGACGCGACGACGGTCGCGCTCCATCAATGGCGCCAGACGCCGACGAATACCGAGATTTATCCGCGCACGCCGGTCAGCGGCGTAGTAATTCCACAGGTAGTCGCGCTCTTTGTCGGTGACCATTTCCAGGGTCAGCTCATCGTGGTTGCGCAGGAAGATCGCCCATTGGCAATTGGCGGGAATTTCCGGGGTCTGACGCAGAATATCGGTGATCGGGAAGCGATCTTCCTGCGCCAGCGCCATGTACATTCGCGGCATCAACGGGAAGTGAAACGCCATGTGACATTCGTCGCCATTCTCGCCAGCGGCATCGGTGTCACCGAAGTACAGCTGAGTGTCTTCCGGCCACTGATTGGCCTCGGCCAGCAGCATGCGGTCGGGATAGTTGGCATCGATTTCGGCACGAATCTGCTTGAGGACGTCGTGGGTTTCCGGGAGGTTTTCGTTGTTGGTGCCGTCGCGCTCGATCAGGTAAGGGATCGCATCCAGCCGCAAGCCGTCGATACCCATGTCCAGCCAGTAACGCATTACCGACAGCACAGCTTTCATCACTTGCGGGTTGTCGAAATTCAGATCCGGCTGATGCGAATAGAAGCGGTGCCAGAAGTATTGGCCGGCGACCGGGTCCCAGGTCCAGTTGGACTTTTCGGTGTCGAGGAAAATGATCCGCGTGCCGTCGTATTTCTGATCGTCATCCGACCACACATAGAAATCCCGTGCCGCCGAACCGGGTTTGGCTTTACGCGCACGCTGGAACCACGGGTGTTGGTCGGAGGTGTGGTTGATCACCAGCTCGGTGATTACCCGTAAGCCGCGTTTGTGCGCTTCGGCGATGAAGCGCTTGGCGTCGGCCATGGTCCCATAGTCGCTGTGTACGCCACGGTATTCGGCAATGTCGTAGCCGTCGTCGCGGCGTGGCGATGGATAGAACGGCAGCAGCCAGATGGTGTTGACGCCCAGTTCGGCGATGTAATCGAGCTTGGCGATCAGGCCGGGAAAGTCGCCGATACCATCGTTGTTGGAGTCGAAAAACGATTTGACGTGAACCTGATAAATCACCGCGTCCTTGTACCAGAGCGGATCTTTGATGAAGGTGGCTGACTTGGGTTTCTTCGCCATGTGAAACTCCTGTTCAATTCAGGAAAACAACCTGTTTCCTGAAGAAATTGGGTCACTGTGAGAGCTGGCTTGCCAGCGATGGCGGTGGTCCAGTCCCAAAGATGCAAGCTGACTGATTGCAATCGCTGGCAAGCCAGCTCCCACAGTGATATTTGCCTGCCTCAAGAGTGGCTGATTCGCCAAATCCCGAACGGCTGATACGACGGGTCAATCCGCATGAACTGGTACTTGCCGTGCCAGTCCCAGCGATGGCCGTTCATCAAGTCTTCGCCGTGGGTGGTCGCATCGTCCGGCAGGCCCATTTCCCACAGCGGCAGTTCGAAATTCGCTTCCTGCACGTTACGTGGATCAAGGTTGACCGCTACCAGAATGAAGTTGCTGCCATCCGCGCTGCGCTTGCCGAAATACAGAATGTTGTCGTTCCAGGCGTTGTAGATTTTCAGCCCCAGATGGGTGTGCAACGCCGGGTTCTGCCGGCGTATCCGGTTGAGCTGGGCGATCTCGGCAATGATGTTGCCGGGCGCATTGAAGTCGCGGACACGGATCTCGTACTTCTCCGAGTCGAGGTATTCCTCCTTGCCCGGCACTGGCGCGGCCTCGCACAGTTCATACCCGGAATACATGCCCCACAGGCCGGAACCCATGGTTGCCAGCGCCGCACGAATCAGGAATCCCGGGCGCCCTGACTCATGCAGGAACGCCGGGTTGATGTCAGGTGTATTGACGAAGAAGTTCGGCCGGTAGCACTCGCGCCACGGCGACTGATTGAGCTCAGTGAAGTATTCGGCCAGCTCGGCCTTGGTATTGCGCCAAGTGAAATAGGTGTAGCTCTGGCTGTAACCGACCTTGCCCAGACGCGCCATCATTGCCGGCGTGGTAAAGGCCTCGGCGAGGAACATCACCTCCGGATGTTTTGCCCGCACGTCGGCTATCAGCCATTGCCAGAACGGCAGCGGCTTGGTGTGCGGGTTGTCGACGCGGAAGATCTTCACGCCCTCCGCGACCCAGCCAACGACAATGTCGCGCAACTCGACCCACAGGCTCGGAATCGAATCCGGCGCATAGAAGTCGACGTTGACGATGTCCTGATATTTCTTCGGCGGGTTTTCCGCGTATTTGATCGTGCCGTCCGGCCGCCAGTTGAACCAGCCCGGATGCTGCTTGAGCCACGGATGGTCCTGGGAACACTGGATGGCAAAGTCGAGGGCGATTTCCAGACCATGCTCGGCGGCAGCGGCCACCAGGCGGCGGAAGTCTTCGCGGGTACCGAGTTGCGAGTGGATCGCTTCGTGTCCACCCTCCTCGCTGCCGATCGCGTAAGGACTGCCCGGATCATCGGGCCCGGCAGTCAAGGAATTATTGCGGCCCTTGCGATGGCTGTGGCCGATCGGGTGAATCGGCGTGAAGTACAGCACGTCGAAGCCCATATCCTGAATCATCGGCAGGCGCGAATGCACGTCATTAAAGGTGCCGTGACGGTGAGGATCGTCGGTGATCGAGCGGGGAAACAGTTCATACCAACTGGCGAATTCCGCCAGTTCGCGCTCAACGTCCACCGGGAATTCGGCGCTCAGACTCAAGTAGGCGCGATGATCGGCCTCGGCCATCAGCTGCGCACTGTGCGAGTGCAAGAACAGCGCGACCTGCTCGGTTTCGAGCAACCCGGACAATTTTTGATGCAGCGCAGCCAGTTGTTCGCTGAGCTGACCTTCACTGCGCTCGGCGGCCTGTTGCACCATCGTGCGACCTTCTTGCAGCTCCAGCGACACCGGGACCGCTGCGCTGTGCTTCTTCTCCAGTTCGTACTGGAAGCTGGCGAAGTGGTCGATCCACGCTTCGATACAGAAGACATATCTGCCCTGCACCTCAGGGCGAAACCGCCCTGCCCAGCCGTTATTGCCCTGATCGCTCATGACCTCGCTGTGCCAGGTGTCATCGACACCATCACGCCAGCGAATACGCACGGCCAGTTTGTCGTGACCGTCAGCGAAGACTTTACTGGTAACCAGGATTTCGCGGCCGACGACGGCTTTGACGGCAAACTGCCCGCCATCCAGGGTCGGCATGGTGTTTTCGATCACGATGCGCGGCAACAGCAACGCCTGTGACAGCGGCATGTGCGGGTTGTAGCTCTGCTCTGAGGGTTTTTCAGCAGTCATCGAGCATCTCTCCTTAACGCCCCAAGGACGCTCTTGTGCCGGATCAGTGTTCACAACGAAGCAGCTGCCCCGGGATGAACTCACTTAGTTTCCGAGCGACCATCGCGGGGAAAAGTTCACGGGGATTTGCCTGCGGATAAAAGCGGATCGAATTCGTCATCAAGTGGTCAATCCACTTAAGCACTTCTCACGCCATGTGCCACACGGAGGTCATCAGATGAATATCCCGATCCCGGCAGAAACGCCCGATCCGAACATCGACAAACCCACCCTGCCCGAGACCGAACCGCAGCCAATCCCGGAACAGGAGCCACCGGGGACCACGCCGCCGCCAAAAGAAGAACCGCCAACCACCATGCCCCCGGTCATCGTCTGACTACCCAAAGCAAAATCAAAAGATCGCAGCCTTCGGCAGCTCCTACAGAACCCCTGTAGGAGCTCACGAGTGAAACGAGGCAGCGATCTTTTGATCTTTAGCTACAGGACTTATGTGTCATTACTGATCTTTTTCGAAGAGTTTGACGATCCGGGGCATCACGCTGAAAACACCCAGTGCCAGCAACGTACTGAGCAGCGCCGTTGCCTCTTTACCCAAGCCAGCCGCCACGCCAATGGCGGCGGTCATCCACAATCCGGCGGCGGTGGTCAGGCCTTTGACGTGGCCTTCATCACCTTCGTGATTCTTCAGGATGGTGCCGGCGCCAAGAAAGCCGATCCCGGCAATCACCCCCTGCACCACCCGACTCATCGCATCAGCCTGTGCGCCTGACACCTGCGGCACCATTACAAACAACGCCGCGCCGAGCGCCACCAGCATGTGCGTACGCACCCCGGCAGCCTTGCCCTTGTGCTCACGTTCGAAGCCGAGAATCCCGCCCAGTACCGCCGCCATCAGCAAACGCACGGTAATCCGCGTCAGTTGCGAGGCATCGCCGACATCAGCGAATTCCTGTTGCAGCGTGTCCCACACTTCCTGCCACCAAGCGTTCATCGCGTAATCCCTGAGAGGTCGATAGAGCATGGACAGCAGCGACCATTAATCGGTTGCGTAGAACGATCATCCGCCGCTGCGCCCTAACCTTTCAGACACCTCGGAAAAAAGGACAGACCCATGACCGTACGCATCGAAAACCAGACCTGTTTTTTTGCCACTGAAAACGGCGAGCAGATCCGTCTGTGCGGCGATTTGACGGTGATCACCGACAGCGCGAAAGCCATGTCGGCGGTGGAGATCGAAGGTCGGCGCATCTACATCACCGAAGCAGAAGCCGATGCATTGACCGTAGCAGGCGCCACTGACGGTCGTAAGCATCTGAAAGCCGATGAGAGTGATTCGGTGATTTGACTGACCCTGATCAACACCCGGCGCAGACGCCTGCGATAGGCGCTTGCGCCAATTGTTACGGGCTGCTTCAAGTTGTCGCAGGGCCTGCGTAAAAGCCCATCTGATACGCTTTTTATTCAAATAGCTGAGTCTGTTATGCAAACAGATCGGCGCTCATAGTGCATCGGCCTGATGGAGGCTGATGAGCGAAAGACCATGAGCGAACAAATCCCCGTCCGAACCGTAGAAGCATCTCCAACCATAAAAAACATTCCTGGTCGCCCAATGAAGGCAAAGGCCAGATCCAGCGACAACCAGATTCACACCCGCAGCTTTACCGGCCTGTTCCGCACCCTGCGCATGAGCGGCGCCGGGGTTCTGTTTCTGCTGTTTTTCGGCACTGTGTGGCTGAATTGGGGCGGACGTCAGGCGGTGTTGTGGGACTTGTCGGAAAGCAAATTCCACATCTTCGGCGCCACCTTCTGGCCGCAGGATTTCATCCTGCTGTCGGCGCTGCTGATCATTGCCGCGTTCGGCCTGTTCGCGATCACCGTGTTCGCCGGACGGGTCTGGTGCGGTTACACCTGCCCGCAGAGCTCGTGGACATGGATTTTCATGTGGTGCGAGAAAATCACTGAAGGCGAACGCAACCAGCGGATCAAGCTGCAAGCCTCGCCGTGGGGCCTGAACAAACTGGCTCGACGCGCCGCCAAACACACCTTGTGGCTGGCGATCAGCGTACTCACCGGCCTGACTTTCGTCGGCTACTTCACCCCGATCCGGCCGTTGGCCGAAGAGCTGCTGACTTTGCAAATCGGCGGCGTTTCGCTGTTCTGGGTGTTGTTCTTCACTGCCGCCACCTACATTAATGCCGGCTGGCTGCGTGAAGCGGTGTGCATGCACATGTGCCCGTATGCGCGGTTCCAAAGCGTGATGTTCGACAAAGACACTCTGGCGATTTCCTACGACGTGGCCCGTGGCGAAAACCGTGGCCCGCGCAAACGTGAGGTGAAGCCAACCGAAGCCGGCCTCGGCGATTGCATAGACTGCCATTTGTGCGTGCAGGTGTGCCCGACCGGCATCGACATCCGCGACGGTCTGCAAATGGAATGCATCGGTTGCGCCGCGTGCATCGACGCCTGCGACTCGATCATGGACAAAATGAACTACCCGCGCGGCTTGATCCGCTACAGTTCCGAGCGTGAATTGCAGGGCGGCAAGACTCACCTGCTACGACCGCGACTGATCGGTTACACCGTGGTGCTGTTGCTGATGATCGGCGCGCTGGCACTGGCGCTGGTCGAACGGCCAATGGTCTCGCTCGACGTGACCAAGGACCGTGGCCTGTTCCGGGAAAACGCACAGGGCCAGATCGAGAACATCTACAGCCTCAAAGTCATCAACAAGACCCAGCAACGTCAGGACTATCAGCTCAGTCTGGTGGACGGCGACGGCTTCCAGTTACAAGGCAAGACCGAACTGAGCCTGGCACCGGGCGAGATTGTCGATGTTCCGGTGTCGGTGGCGATGACCACGGAACGCCCGGCGAGTGGCTCGCAGACCTTGAGCTTCAAGGTGACTGACAGTGATGAGCCTGAGGTCAATAGCGTGGCGAAGAGCAGGTTTGTTGCGCCGATGAATCGCTGAGCCTTTAAACTCCGAGCCTGTTGGAAAACTTCAGGCGCCAGGAACCCTGTGGCGAGGGGACTTGTCCCCGCTCGGCTGCGCAGCAGTCGCAAAACCTGCACATCAGATGCTCTTGTTATACCGCGAGGGGCCGCTTCGCAGCCCAACGGGGACAAGTCCCCTCACCACAATTGCGTACACTCGATTCACTTACTCACCAGGCAACCGATGAAACGCTACGAAAAATTCGCCGAAGACATCGCTGAACTGATCCGCTCCGGCGTCCTTGGCCCCGGCCAGCGCGTGCCATCGGTGCGCTACGCCAGCCAGACCTATGGCGTCAGCCCGTCCACGGTGTTCCAGGCTTATTACCTGCTGGAGCGACGTGGCTTGATCCGCGCGCGTCCGCGTTCCGGCTATTTCGTCAATGCCCATGCGCCGAGTCCATTCTCCGAGCCAGTGATCAGCAGCCACGTCAGCGATTCCACCGAAGTCGACGTCAGCGAACTGGTGTTTTCCGTGCTGGAATCGATCAAAGACCCGAGCACCGTGCCCTTCGGCTCGGCGTTCCCCAGCCCGACCCTGTTCCCGCTGCAACGCCTGTCCCGATCACTGGCCAGCGCCGCCCGCGAGATGGACCCGCGCATGGTAGTCACCGATATGTCGCCGGGCAACCCGCAACTGCGTCGACAGATCGCCCTGCGCTACATGGTCGGCGGCCTGATGTTGCCGATGGAAGAACTGCTGATCACCAACGGCGCTCTCGAAGCCCTCAACCTGTGCCTGCAAGCCGTGACCGAACCGGGCGATCTGGTAGCCATCGAAGCCCCGGCGTTCTACGCCAGCCTGCAAGTGCTGGAACGCCTGAAGCTCAAAGCCGTGGAAATCCCGGTGCATCCGCGTGACGGCATTGATCTGGGTGTGCTCGCACAAACCCTGGAGCGGCACCCGATCAAGGCCTGCTGGTGCATGACCAGTTTCCAGAACCCGATGGGCGCGACCATGCCCGAAGCGAAGAAACAGGAACTGGTCGAGCTGCTGCGCAAGCACCAGGTGCCACTGATCGAAGACGACGTCTACGCCGAGCTGTATTACGGCCAACAGGCGCCAAAACCGGCCAAGGCCTTCGACACCGAAGGATTGGTGATGCATTGCGGCTCGTTCGCCAAGAGCCTGGCCCCCGGCTACCGCATCGGCTGGGTCGCCGCCGGGCGCTACGCGCAGAAAATCGAACGCCTGAAACTGATGACTTCGCTGTGCGCCTCGATGCCGGCCCAAGCGGCGATTGCCGACTATCTGCAACACGGCGGCTACGACCGTCACCTGCGCAAGTTGCGTTATGCGCTGGAAGAACAGCAAAGCGCCATGCTCGCTGCCATCGCCCGTTATTTCCCGGCGCAGACCCGCGTCAGTCAGCCGGCGGGTGGCTACTTCTTGTGGCTGGAATTGCCACCGCAAATGGATTCGCTGAAGTTGTTTCAGATGGCGCTGGCGCAAGGCATCAGCATCGCGCCGGGGCCGATTTTCTCGCCGACTCAACGGTTCAGGAATTGCATTCGGTTGAACTACGGTAGCCCGTGGACCGAGGATTCGGAGCAGGCGATGGAGACGTTGGGGCGGATTGTGCGGTCGTTCTGATGGTTTGATGTTGATTGCGTTGGCTCTATCGCTGGCAGGCCAGCTCCCACAGGTTCCGATGTCGTACACAAAATTTATGTTCAACATCAAATACTGTGGGAGCTGGCCTGCCAGCGATAGGGCCCACCAATACAACACTAATCCATGGGCCTAACGCCCCCCACCCAAATCAACAAAAGTCCCGGTGGCATACGAAGCCTTGTCCGACAGCAGCCAGACAATCGCCTCCGCCACTTCATCCGGCCGCCCACCACGGGCCATCGGGATTGCCGACTCAAGCTTGCTGACCCGATCCGGGTCGCCGCTCAACGCGTGGAAGTCGGTGTAGATAAAACCCGGACGCACCGCATTGACCCGAATCCCCTCGCCCGCCACTTCTTTGGACAGACCGATGGTGAACGAATCCAGTGCGCCTTTTGAGGCTGCATAGTCAACGTACTCATTCGGCGAACCGAGGCGCGACGCCACCGACGACACGTTGACGATGCTGCCGCCCTGCCCGCCATGTTTGGGCGACATGCGCAGGATCGCGTGTTTGGCGCAGAGGATCGGCGCCAAAACGTTGGTTTTCATGATTTTGAGAATACGAAACTCGGACATTTCATCGACCCGCGATTTGTGTCCGACGGTGCCGGCATTGTTCACCAGTGCGGTGACCCGGCCAAGTTCGGTGTCGATACGTTGATACAAACCGATCACTTCATCTTCGATACTGACGTCAGCACGAACCGCAATGGCCTGCGCGCCCAACGCCCGAACTTGCTCCAGCACACCTTGTGCGGCCTGTTCGTCTGACTGGTAGTTGATGCAAATCCGATAGCCCTGCCCGGCTGCCAACAGCGCCGTAGCCGCGCCAATTCCGCGTCCGCCGCCGGTGATCAAAACGACTTTATCCATGCTGGCCTTCCCCCGATGCACACGTAACAGTCGGGGCCAAGAATAACCGGCATTGCCGGGTTTTGCATGGGCTGAGTTGTTTGCGATCTGATCAGATCCCTGATCAAAACACTTAACTGTGGTGAGGCTGTATCCAGCGCTGTCACACCGCAGCGAGTTTCTCGCCGCGCACGATGTCGAGCATGAACTTGTCCGCCGGCATCGGATGCCCCAGCAGATAACCCTGCAACGAATCACAACCCAACTGGGTCAGGAAATCCTGCTGCACGCCGGTCTCCACGCCTTCAGCGACAATGCGCAAACCCAGCGCCTGCCCCAGCGCGACAATCGCTGAAACAATCGCCGCATCGTCGCTGTCATGCTCCAGATCGCGCACAAAACCACGGTCAATCTTCAGCTCGTTGGCCGGCAATCGCTTGAGGTACATCAGGCTCGAATAACCGGTACCGAAGTCATCAATCGACAGGTCAACGCCCATGTCCGACAACTCTTGCAACACTGTCATGCTCGCATCGGCGTCGCTCATGGCGGTGGTTTCGGTGATTTCCAGTGTCAGGCTGTTGGCCGGCAAATGATGCGTCGCCAGCGCTTTGGCGACACTTTGCACCAGCCCGGTGTGGCAGAACTGCAACGCCGACAGATTCACCGCAATACGCCAATCGGTGTAACCCAGCACGTACCACTCGCGCATCTGCCGGCAGGCTTCGTTGAGCACCCAGTCGCCGATGGCGATGATCAGCCCGGTCTTCTCCGCCAGATCGATGAACTTGTCCGGCAACAACATGCCTTGCGTCGGGTGCTGCCAGCGCAACAGCGCTTCGGCACCGACCGGACGACCATTGGCGGCGTCGAACTTGGGTTGGTAATACAGGCTGAACTGGCTGTGTTCCAGCGCCGCACGCAAATCCTGTAACAGTTGCAGTTGCTTGCGAGCGTTGTTGTTCATCGATACATCGAAAAAACTGTAGCCGTTTTTGCCGCCGCCCTTGGCGTGATACATCGCCGCATCGGCGTTCATCAGCAGTTCCTGGGCGCCTTCACCATTGCCCGGATACACCGCGATGCCGACGCTGGCGGAGATCTGCAAATCATGTTCAGCCACGCGGAACGGACGAGCGATCAGACCAACCTGGCGCGCAGCCAGTCCCAGCGCATCATCAGGCTCAGTCAGGCGCACCAGCAACACGAACTCGTCGCCGCCGATACGCGCCAGCGTGTCCTGACTGCGCAAGTCTTCACGCAGACGCAGCCCGACCTCGCGCAGCAACTGATCGCCCATGTGATGGCCAAAGGCATCGTTGACCGGTTTGAAACCATCCAGATCGATGAACATCAGCGCAAAACAGCCGCCCTGCTCATGCACCTTTTTCATCGCCTGATTGATTCGGTCGTCCAGCAGCATGCGGTTCGGCAGACCGGTCAGGGTGTCGTGCAGTGCCAGTTGGGTCAGTTCACGGTTGGCCAGCGTCAGCGAGTGCGCGAGATCGGCGGTGCGCGCTTCGAGACGGGCGTCGAGAATCGAGGTCAGCAAGGCAATCGACAGCACTGCCAGCGTGGTGATCAATACCAGGCTGTCGAGGCCGTTACCCTTGAGGCCGTTGAGCGTCGCGCCGCAAAAACTGCCCTCGGGAAATTGCGCCGCCGCCATGCCGGTGTAATGCATGCCGACAATCGCGATGCCCATGATCACCGCTGCACCGCCGCGAATCAGCCGGACATAGGGTGAATGCTGACGCAGACGGAAAGCGATCCACAAGGCGGCGGCCGAGGCACCCACAGCGATCAGCAATGAAGCGCCAAACAGTGTCGGATCGTAATCAATCCCCGGGGTCATGCGCATGGCAGCCATGCCGGTGTAGTGCATCGCACTGATGCCGGCCCCCATGATCAACGCGCCGAAAGCCAATTGGAACACCGGCAGCTTCGGCTGACTCACCAGCCACAGGGCAAAACCGCAGGACAGAACCGCGATCAACAATGACAACGCGGTGATTGCGATGTCATAGCCCAGATCAATCGGCAGTTTGAACGCCAGCATGCCGATGAAGTGCATCGACCAGACACCAACACCCATGGCCAATGCGCCACCCGCCGTCCAGAAATGCACCGCCCGACCTCTGGCCGTGGCGATGCGCCCGGTGAGGTCGAGTGCGGTATAGGACGCGAGGATCGCCACACACAGCGAAATGAAAACCAGGGTGAAGGAATAACTACCAGTGAGCATGGGAATTCTCGAGGCCACCCCACCGTACTGCTTCCGTTCTCGGTAGGGGAAAATGCGGCGATTGTACTGATTGTGCAGAAGAACGCACTGACAAAGTAAGCAAATTGCCATCAACCCGATGAAACGCTTGTTTGATCGCCCTACAAGGCTCTAACCCGCCCCTCACAGCCTGCGAAAATCCCACTGTAGGAGCTGCGGCACGCTGCGATCTTTTGATTGTTCTTTCAAAGTTCAAGATCAAAAGATCGCAGCGTGCCGCAGTTCCTACCGATTATTCGGTGGGCAGATTTCCATCCCAGCCACCGCCCAGTGCCGCGATTAATTGCACGCTGGCGATCAAGCGGCTTTGCAGGATATTCAGCACGGTTCGTTCGTTGTTCAGGGCTGTGGCTTGCACCACCACCACGTCGATATAGGCGATCAGCCCGGCCTTGTACTGGTTCTGCGTCAACCGTAACGAATCGCGAGCGGCGTCCAGTGCTTCCTGGCGAACAGCGGCTTCGTCTTCATACACCTTCAACTGCACCAGATAGTTTTCCACTTCGCGGAAACCATCGAGCACGGTCTGTCGGTATTTGGCTACGGTCTGGTCATACAGCGCTTCATTGCGATCGACTTCTGCCGAGCGTTGGCCGCCATCGAACAGCGGCAGATCGAGCTTCGGCCCGACCGACCAGAAGCGGTTCGGCAGGCTGATCAGGTCTTTTGAGGTACTGCTGCTGTAACCGCCGCTCAGACTCAGGGAAAAGTCCGGGTAGTAGGCCGCTTTGGCCACGCCGATATTGGCGTTGGCGGCGATTACCGAGCGCTCTGCCGAAGCAATGTCCGGCCGACGCTCCAGCAATTGCGACGGCAGGCTCAGCGGAATCTGTGGCAGGTTCGGAATGGTCTGGATTTCGGCGATGTTGAACTCAGCCGGTGCCTGACCGGTCAGCACGGCGATAGCGTTTTCGAACTGAGCGCGCTGCCAGATCAGATCGACCAGATCGCCCTGGGTCGACTTCAATTGCGTCTGTGCCTGCGCCACAGCATCACGTCCGGAGATTCCGGCGCGGTACTGGTTCTGAGTCATCTGCAACGAGCGTTGGTAAGCCGTCACCGTCGACTCAAGCAACCGCTTCTGCTGATCGATCACCCGCAGTTGCAGGTAGTTCTGCACCAGTTCCGACTGTTGGCTCAGGCGCATCGCCGCCAGATCGGCAAAGCTTGCCTGAGCGCTGGCCTCGTTGGCCTCAAGTCCACGGCGCAGTTTGCCCCAAACATCCGCTTCCCAACTGACGCCGACTTGCGCGTTGTAGGTATCACGAATACCGCTGGAGGAACTGCTCAGGCTCGAACTGCTGCTGCCGGTGCCCTGACTGGAGCGGGTCTTGCCCACGCTGAGGTCGGCACTCGGGAAAAACGCTCCCCGCGCGCTGCGCACCAGAGCCTGCGCCTGCCGGAACTGGGCTTCGGACTGGGCGACGGTCTGGTTCGAGCTGTTGAGCTTCTCGATCAGCCCGTTGAGTTGCTGATCGCCGTACAACTCCCACCAGGCGCCACGCGCCAGCGAGTCGCTCGGGCTGGCCTGACGCCAGCCTTCGGCCTCTTTGTACTGGGCAATTTCAGTGGTTTGCGGGCGCTGGTAGTCCGGGCCGACGGCGCAGGCACTGAGCATCGCCACGCACAGTGACAGGCTCAACAAACGCGAGCCCCGAACAGTGGCCAGATTGATAAGCGAACGGTCAGTCATAGCGGAGTTTCCAGAGCTGCATCGGTACGTACGCCACGCCATTTATTGAAGCGATGGCGCAGTTTGTCGAGATAGAGGTAAACCACCGGAGTGGTGTAAAGGGTCAGCACCTGACTGAAGATCAGGCCGCCAATGATGGTCAGACCCAACGGCTGACGCATTTCGGCGCCCTCGGCACGGCTGAGCAGCAGCGGCAAGGCACCGAGAATCGCCGCCAGCGTGGTCATCAGGATCGGTCGCAAGCGTTGCAGACAGGCACTGCGGATCGATTCCAGTGGAGTCATGCCCTGATGACGCTCGAGTTGCAGCGCCAGATCGATCATCAGAATCGCGTTTTTCTTCACCACGCCGATCAGCAAGAACAGACCGAGCAACGAAATCAGGCTGAATTCACCGCCGAGCGCATAGATCGACAGCAACGCGCCGACGCCGGCCGATGGCAGGGTCGAAAGAATCGTCAGCGGGTGAATATAGCTTTCATACAGCACACCCAGCACCAGATACACCGCCAGCAGTGCGCCAAGAATCATGAACGGCTGACTCTTCTGGGTCGCGGCGAAGGCGTCGGCGGTGCCGGCCATTTTCGCGATCACATCTTCCGGCAGACCGACTTTGGCAATCGCCCGCTCGATAGCGGCACTGCCCTGCTCCACGGTCACGCCTTCAGCCATGTCGAAAGAAATATCTTCCGAAGCAAACTGGCCTTCATGGCTGACGCGGTCATCTTCGAGGCTGCTTTCATAGTGCGCGATGGTCGACAGCGGAATCCGCGCACCGTCGGCGGTAATCACCTGAACCTGCTTGAGCGTTACCGGGTCTTGCGCATACTTCGGATTGACCTCCATAACCACTTGATACTGGTTGAGGCTGTCGTAAATCGTCGAAATCTGCCGCTGGCTGTAGGCGTTGTTCAGCACCGAGGTGACCATGTTCATGTCCACGCCCAGACGCTTGGCCTGATCACGGTCGACAATCAGCGTCACCTGTTGCGCGCCGCGACCTTCGCGGGCATCAATGGCCGTCAGCTCAGGCAAGGCCCGCAGCGCGGCGACCACTTTTGGATACCACTCGCGCAACGAGCCGAGGTCACCGCTTTGCAGAATGTAGCTGTACTGCGAAGTCGTCTGCTCACGGCCACCGCCAAATTGCAGATCCTGATCCGCCATCAGCATCAATTGCGCGCCGGGCACCTTGGGCATTTCCTTGCGCAGGCGTTCGATGACCTTCTGCGCCGACATCTGGCGCTCTTTGATCGGTTTCAAACGCACCAGCATGAAGGCGTTATTGGTGCCGTTGGTGCCTCCAATGAAACCGGCGACGCTTTCCACCGCTTCGTCCTTCAGTACAGCGCGGCGGAAGATTTCCATCTTCGGCTGCATCACGCTGAACGACAGGCCATCGTCCCCCCGCACAAAACCGATCAACTGGCCGGTGTCCTGTTGCGGCATGAAGGTTTTCGGCACCACCACGTACAGTGCGACGTTGACGCCGACAGTGACGAACAGGCTCAGCAGCGTCAGGCGTCGATGACGTAATACCCAATCAAGGCTGGTCGCATATTTGGCGACCATCCACTCGTTGGTGCGGCGGCTCCAGTGTTGCAGACGGTTTTCCTCGCCCGGCGTGTGCGGCTTGAGCCATCGAGCGCAAAGCATGGGTGTAAGCGTCAGCGAAACAACCAGTGACACCACGATTGCTGCGGCCAGGGTGATGGAGAACTCGCGGAACAGGCTCTCGATAATCCCGCCCATAAACAGGATCGACAGGAACACCGCCACCAGCGAAACGTTCATCGACAGCAGGGTAAATCCGACTTCCTTGGCCCCAAGATAGGCGGCCTTCATCGGTTCGACGCCTTCGTCGATGTGCCGGGAGATGTTCTCCAGCACCACGATGGCATCGTCCACCACCAGACCAGTGGCGAGAATCAGCGCCATCAGCGACAGGTTATTCAGCGAAAATCCGTACAGGTACATCACGGCAAAGGTGCCGACCAGCGAAACCGGTACCGCGAGAGTCGGGATCAGCGAAGCACGGAAGTTACCGAGAAACAGGAACACCACCAGAATCACCAGCGCCACGGCGATCAGCAAGGTCATTTCCGCTTCATGCAGCGTGGCCTTGATCACCGGTGAACGATCCATCGCCAGATTCAGTTTGACGCTGGCTGGCAGCACTGCTTGCAACGCCGGCAACTGCGCCTTGATCTCGTTGACTGTTTCGATGATGTTGGCGCCGGCCTGCCGGTTGATCACCAGCAACACCGCCGCATCGTCATTGAAGAAACCGCTGTTGTAGCGGTCTTCGACGCCATCGCTGACCTTGGCTACATCCTTGAGGCGCAGTGCGGCGCCGTTGGCGTAGTGGATGATCAGCGATTCGTAATCCTTGGCTTTCTCCAACTGGTCGTTGGCCTGGATCTGCCACAAGCGCTCGCCGTCTTCGACCGAGCCCTTGGGCCGGCGTACGTTGGCATCGGCAATGGTCTTGCGCACATCGTCCAGCGCCACACCGTATTGATTCAGTGTCTGAGGTTCGAGTTCGATGCGGACTGCCGGCAGCGAACTGCCGCCGATCTGCACTTCACCGACACCCTGCACCTGGGACAGGCTCTGGGACAGGATGGTCGAGGCCAGATCGTAGAGCTGACCCTTTTCCAGCACATCCGAGGTCAGCGACAGCACCATGATCGGCGCCTGCGACGGGTTGACCTTTTTGTAGGTCGGCATGCTGCGCATCCCGCTCGGCAGCAGATTGCGTGAAGCATTGATCGCCGCTTGCACCTCCCGCGCCGCGCCGTTGATGTCGCGGTCGAGGTCGAACTGCAGAATCACCCGGGTCGAACCCTGGCTGGACCGGCTGCTCATGGTGTTGACCCCGGCGATAGCGCCGAAGGATCGTTCCAGCGGCGTAGCCACGGTGGACGCCATGACCTCCGGGCTTGCACCGGGCAGGCTCGCCTGCACCACGATCACCGGGAAATCCATTTGCGGCAGCGGCGACACCGGCAGCAAACCGAAGCTGACACCACCCAGCAGCATGATCGCCAGGCTCAGGAGCATGGTCGCGACCGGGCGCTTGATGAAAGGACCGGACAGGTTCATTGACCGCAGCCCCCGGCACCACGCCACACTTCTGTGGGAGCTAGCCTGCTGGCGATAGCGGAGTGTCTGCTTGCATTGATGTTGCCTGTGCCTGCCCTATCGCGAGCAGGCTCGCTCCCACAGGGATTGAGGTGCATCAAAATCATGCTTCCACCACTTTGGCTTCGGCCTTGCCCCAGCGCCGACCGAGGCGGTCGAAGTACAGGTAGATCACTGGCGTGGTGAACAAGGTCAACACCTGGCTGACCAGCAAACCACCGACCATCACCAGACCCAGCGGCTGGCGCAACTCTGCGCCGGAACCGGTGGCGAGCATCAAGGGTATTGCACCAAACAACGCCGCCAGCGTGGTCATCAGAATCGGCCGGAAGCGCAGCAGCGCCGCCTGATAAATCGCCTGCTCCGGTGCCATGCCTTGCGTACGTTCGGCGTCGAGGGCGAAGTCGATCATCATGATCGCGTTCTTCTTGACGATACCGATCAGCAGAATGATGCCGATGATCGCGATCATCCCCAGGTCATTACCGCTCAGCAGCAACGCCAGCAACGCGCCGACCGCCGCCGATGGCAACGTCGACAGAATGGTGATCGGGTGGATGTAACTCTCGTAAAGCACTCCAAGCACGATGTACATGGTCACCACCGCCGCCAGAATCAGCAGCAAGGTGCTCGACAGCGAGGCCTGGAATGCTTCGGCCGCGCCCTGGAACTGTGTCTGCACGCCAACCGGCATGCCGATGTCTTTCTGCACTTGCTCGATAACGTCCACCGCATGCCCCAGCGCTACGCCGGGTGCAAGGTTGAACGACATCATCACTGCCGGAAACTGGCCAATATGGGTGATCGCCAGTTGAGCCTGACGTTCTTCGACATGCGCCAGACTCGACAGGCGCACCTGAGCGCCGTCCGTGGTCTTGACGTGAATCTGATCCAGCGCCTGCGGGCCGATCTTCTCTCCGGCCTGAGCCTGCAATACCACGCGGTATTGGCTGGCCTGGGTGTAGATCGTCGAAATCTGTCGCTGACCAAAGGCGTCATACAGCGCGTCGGTAATATTCGCCACCGAGACGCCAAGGCGTGAAGCCGCATCACGGTCGATCACCAAATAGACCTGCAAACCCTTGTCCTGCAAATCACTGGCGACGTCGGTCAGTTCCGGGCGCTGGGCCAGTGCCTCGACCAGACGGCCGCTCCATTGACTCAACAACTCGGAGTCCGGAGAAGACATGCTGAACTGGTACTGGGTACGGCTGACCCGATCTTCGATGGTCAGGTCCTGCACCGGCTGCATGTACAGACGAATACCGACCAGTTTGTTCAGTTGCGGTTGCAGGCGTGCAATCACCTGCGTCGCGCTCAGATCACGATCGCCATGGGGTTTGAGGTTGATCAGCAGGCGGCCGCTGTTGAGCGTGGCGTTGTCACCATCGACGCCGATGTAAGACGACAGGCTTTGCACCGCTGGGTCTTGCAGAATGATCTTGGCCAGTTCTTGCTGACGCTCGCCCATGGCCGCGAAGGAGATCGACTGTGGCGCTTCGGAAATGCCCTGGATCACCCCGGTGTCCTGCACCGGAAAGAAGCCCTTGGGCACGATCATATAAAGGAAAACCGTCAGTGCCAGCGTTCCGAGGGCGACCAGCAACGTCAGCGGCTGGTGCTTGAGCACCCACTGCAATCCACGTCCGTATTTGGCGATCATCCAGTCAATGCAGGCGCCGCTGGCCCGATAGAAGCGGCCCTGCTCGTGTGCTTCCGGCTCACGTTTAAGCAAGCGAGCGCACATCATCGGCGTCAGAGTCAGTGAGACCACAAGAGAAATCAGGATCGCCACCGCCAGAGTGATGGCGAATTCGCGGAACAACCGCCCGACCACGTCCGCCATGAACAGCAGCGGAATCAGTACGGCAATCAGCGACAGGGTCAGGGAAATCAGGGTGAAACCGATTTGCTTGGCGCCCTTGAGCGCGGCCTGCATCGGACTATCGCCCTCCTCGATGAAGCGCGCGATGTTTTCCAGCATCACAATCGCATCGTCGACCACAAATCCGGTGGCGATGGTCAATGCCATCAGCGTCAGGTTGTTGACCGAAAACCCGGCGAGGTACATCACCCCAAAGGTGCCGATCAGCGAGAGCGGCACGGCAACCGACGGAATAATCGTGGCGCTGGCGCGACGCAGGAACAGAAATGTCACCATCACCACCAGTGCGATGGCGATCAGCAGTTCGTGCTGAACATCGGTCACCGAGGCACGGATAGTCTGGGTACGGTCGGTCAGCACGGTGACTTCGAGACCTGCCGGCAGGTTATCGGTGATGCTCGGCAGCAATGCCTTGATCCGGTCGACCACTTCAATCACGTTGGCGCCCGGCTGACGCTGAATATTCAGCAACACTGCCTGGTTTTCATTGGCCCATGCGGCGAGGCGCTCGTTCTCGGCACCATCGACGATTTCTGCCACATCCTTGAGCCGCAACGGCGCGCCATTCTTGTAGGCGAGGATCAGGTTGGCGTAGTCCTTGGGCGACGTCAGTTGATCGTTGGCATCGAGCATCGACACCCGGGTCGGGCCGTCGAAGTTGCCTTTTGGCTGGTTGACGTTGGAAGCTGCGATCAAGGTGCGCACGTCCGACAAGTTCAGACTGTTGGCGGCCAGTGCCTCAGGGTTGACCTTGATCCGCACGGCCTGCCGCTGGCCACCGGCGATGCTGACCATACCGACGCCGCTGATCTGGGCGATTTTCTGCGCCATGCGCGTATCGACCAGGTCGTTGAGCTTGGGCAGGAGCATGGTTTTCGAGGTGATCGCCAACGTCAGCACCGGGGTGTCAGCCGGGTTGACCTTGTTGTACACCGGCGGTGCCGGCAAGTCGGTCGGCAACAGATTGGTCGCGGCGTTGATCGCGGCCTGCACCTGTTGTTCGGCGACGTCCATATTGATGTCGAGGCTGAAACGCAGGGTCAGCACCGAAGCGCCACCGGAACTGGTCGAAGCCATTTGCGTCAGGCCGGGCATCTGTCCGAACTGGCGTTCAAGCGGCGCGGTGACCGCGCTGGTCATCACGTCCGGGCTGGCGCCGGGGTACAGCGTCATGACGCGGATGGTCGGGTAGTCGACCTGAGGCAAGGCCGATACCGGCAACAGGCGATAAGCGATCAGGCCGGCCAGGACAATGGCCAGCATGCTCAGGGTAGTGGCTACCGGACGGAGGATGAACAGCCGCGAAATGTTCATGCGCCCTTCTTGGCCTTTTCAGTGGCTGGGGCATCTGGCGCGCTGGCGGCGGACTTGCCTTGCAGGTGTTCGGTCGGCGTAGTCGGTACGGCGTTGCTGTCGTTGACCACCTCGACTTCACTGCCTTCTTTCAAGCGGTCGGTGCCTTCCAGCACCACGCGGTCGCCGGCAGCCAGGCCTTCGGTGATTACGGTGTTGTTGCCGTCACTGGCGCCAATCTTCAACTGGCGGATGGTGACTTTCTTGTCGCCGTCCAGCGCATAGACGAAGGTGCCATTGGTGCCGAACTGAATGGCTGCCGACGGTGCCAGAACCACGCCTTTCAGGGTGTCGGCCAGCAAGTGAACGTTGACGAACTGATTGGGGAACAGCGATTGATCGCGGTTTTCGTAGCGTGCCTTGAACTTCAGGGTGCCGGTGGCGACGTCGATCTGGTTGTCGAGGCTTTGCAGTACGCCGGTGGCTTGCAGTTTGGTGTCGCCGCGATCCCACGCTTCAGCCGGCAGTTTGGCGCCGCTGCGATAACGGGCGAGCACGGTTTCGAGGCTATTTTCCGGCAATGTAAAAGCGACGCTGATCGGTTGAGTCTGGGTGATCACCGCGAGGAACGTGGTGTCGTTTGCCGCCACAAGGTTGCCGACATCAAGCTGACGCAGGCCGACGCGACCGGCAAGCGGTGCGCGGATCTTCGTGAACTCAAGATTGAGCTTGGCATCGTTGACCGCTGCCTGATTGGTCTTGACCGTGCCCAGATATTGGCCGACCAGCGCCTCGGCAGTGTCCAGCGTCTGTTTGGCGATGCTGTCTTCCTTGAACAGACCACGATAACGCTCGACATCAACCTGGGCGTTTTTCAGTTGCGCCTGGTTCTGCAGCAAGGTGCCTTCGGCTTGAAGCAAAGCATTCTGGTAAGGACGCGGGTCAATCTCCGCGAGCAAGTCGCCTGCCTTGACCATCTGCCCTTCTTCGAAATTGATCTTCACCAGTTCGCCGCCCACCCGGCTGCGCACATTGATGGTATTGAGCGCAGTGACCGTGCCCAGCGCCTTGTAATACAGCGGGAAGTCGCCCGTGACCGCTGGCGCCACACGAACCGGTATCGGCCCCGCCGCCCCGCCAAAGCCCGGACGCATCATGCCCGAACGCCCGGCGTGCCCGGCCTGCGCCTTCGCGGCGGCATCCTTGTGGGCTGAGCTGGCAGGCCAGAATTTCCAGCACAGGCCGGCAATGATCAGCAGCACAAGCAGGCTCAACAGCCAGCGACGGGAGTTACGAGAGGACGATTGCATGGATTGATTAACCATTGGGCGCGTGGGCTTCTTTTTACGGGAGGCTGAACGATAAGCACTGATGGAGATTAAGCAAAGCAGCTTTACCGGCTATTTACTTTCAACTTACGTTTCAAGGTGTGTGGCAAGACACTGATACACAAATGAAAACGGCCTGGACAGAGCCAGGCCGTTAACAATTGTAAAAGCGCTTTGTGAATCGATTACTTCAGAACAGCCAGAGCTGCTTCGTAGTTCGGCTCTTCCGCGATTTCCTTGACCAGTTCGCTGTGCAGAACGTTGTCGTTTTCGTCCAGGACAACGACCGCACGAGCGGTCAGGCCTTTCAGCGGGCCGTCAGCGATGGCCACGCCGTAGTTTTCGATGAACTCTGCGCCACGCAGGGTCGACAGGTTCTGAACGTTTTCCAGACCTTCGGCGCCGCAGAAACGTGCCTGGGCGAACGGCAGGTCAGCGGAGATGCACAGAACGACGGTGTTGCTGATGTCGTTGGCCTGAGCGTTGAACTTGCGCACCGAGGTAGCGCAGGTCGGAGTGTCGACGCTTGGGAAGATGTTCAGCACTTTGCGCTTGCCGGCGAAGTCTTTCAGGGTGACGTCCGACAGGTTGCCGGCAACCAGGGAAAAGGCTGGCGCCTTGGAACCGGCTTGTGGCAACTGGCCGTTGACTTGAACCGGATTGCCTTTAAGGGTGACTTGAGCCATGACTTGAGTCCTTCTGAACGTTTTGATTGGAAAGCATGCAAGAGGCCGAAGTTAACCACGAAATTGTCCTACGACCTATGCCTGAACTGAAATTGTCAGGTGCCGACCAAAAAAATTGTATACAAAACCGTTACTACAGGAATGAAAGCCTTTTCAACGCTATTGTCGATTCAGGGAACGCTCGTTCGACTATCCAGTGAATCATCCACAATTCAACGGAGATATCACCATGCGATTCATGATCCTTGTAAAAGCCAGCGCCGACTCCGAAGCCGGCATCATGCCCAGCGAAGCACTGATCACCGAGATGGGTAATTTCAACGAAGAACTGGTCAAGGCCGGCATCCTTATCGACGCCGACGGCCTGCATCCCAGCAGCAAAGGTGCGCGCGTGAGATTTTCCGGTGACAAGCGCACGGTGATCGATGGGCCCTTTATTGAAACCAAGGAACTGGTCGCCGGTTACTGGATCTGGGAGGTGAAATCGAAAGAGGAAGCCATCGAATGGGTCAAACGCTGCCCCAATCCGATGCCAGGCACTGAGGCCGAGATTGAAATCCGCCAGATATTCTCGCCAGAAGACTTCGGCGCCGAGTTCACCCCTGAAGCCCGCGAACAAGAAGAACGCATCCGCGAACAAGCCAGGAAAAACGCCTGATCCCCGTGTAGGAGCTGCGGCACGCTGCGATCTCTTGATCTTGAAAAACAGAATCAAAAGATCGCAGCGTTCCGCAGCTCCTACATCTTTTGCGCTGATCATTAACTTTTCAGTACACACATTAAGTGTGCACTCGTACACAAAACCAAAGAATTAATACATTCGACTGGCTAACTGCGGATAAGCTGCTAGCGTCAATCAGACGTGTCCTACAGGCTTGAAAAGAAAGGAATTACGCGTAACGGCCATCAAGTGCCGAGTCGTCCAATAAGCCACCAGGGAATCGGGGAACATGTTGAAAAAAACGGGGATTCACGCCTTTTTGCTGGCGAGCGCGCTGGCGCCTGTGTTTTGTGCGCAGGCCGATAACGCCGAGACGGCCAACAAAAGTAACAACCCGCTCAACCTTGCCCCCGGCGCCAACCTCCAGGATTACTACACGCCCAAGCTGTTCGACAGTAACGTCCACACCAACGACGCCCTGCTGCGCGGAACGCTGCCAGTAGCACCCAACGATTTCATCGGTGTGCCGCAATTGCTCCGTGCAACCATGCCGATCAGCACCCGTCCCGATCCGCATGGCGGCTATAGCACCGGCATTGGCGACCTTAATCTTTTCGATATTTTCCTGCTCAAGACCGACGGCGTGCAGTTGGGCATCGGCCCGCAAATCACCGCGCCAACGGCTGCCGAAGATGAGCTGGGCACCGGCAAATGGCAGGCCGGCCTGGCCGCGATTGCGATTGACTCATCCCCGCGTGGATTGCTCGGCGCACTGGTGCAGTACCAGAGCTCGTTTGCCGGCGACCATGATCGCGCCCACGTCGAAACCGCGACGATGCAACCCTTCATCATTCATAACCTGCCCAAAGGCTGGTATCTGCGCTCCACCGGCACCTGGACGTTCGACCTGAAAAACGACACCCACTACATCCCGATCGGTCTGGGTGCGGGCAAGGTCTGGAAGTCCGGCAGCAACATCCTCAACGCCTTCGTCGAGCCGCAGTGGACGGTCGAGCGCAAAGGCGACGGTGTACCGCAATTCACCCTGTTCGCCGGCATCAACGTCACCTTCGGAAAATAAGGACATTCCCATGCACATTGCTCTTCGCGCAGCCGGTTTCAGCCTGATGGCCCTGTTTGCCAGTTGCGGTGTCGGCGCTCAGGACCTGGATACACGCATCGGCAAGATTGCGATGGAAGGTGAACTGCCGGCCCACGAATCGATTGCCAAACTCTACGCTGAGCTGGATTTCCAGCAGGCGACCCAAAGCTATCTGTGGGCATTGCCGCTGGTGTCCTACGCGCAGTGGCAGGAAGAATTTCGCGACAAGCTCGGCGCACGCAGCGGCGATCTGATGGTACTCAACAGTTACGAAGACAAACTCGGCGTGATCACCGCCAACGCCACCACGCCTTACATCCTCGGTTTCGTCGACCTGAGCGAAACCGGGCCGCTGGTGATCGAACTGCCGCCAGGGCCGACTGCCGGCGGCATCGGTGATTTCTGGCAACGAGCAATCATCGACATGGGCCAGACCGGCCCGGACAAGGGCCAGGGTGGCAAGTATCTGATACTGCCACCGGGCGCCGAGCCTCCGGCAGATGCCGGTAAATATTATCTGGCAAAGTCGGAAACCATGAACGTGCTGGTGGGCTTCCGGGTGCTTGATCCTGATCCGGCCAAGGGCAAGGCGCTGGTCGAAAAATTCAAGATGTATCCGTATGCCAAACGCAACGAACCGAGCACCACCCGGCTGCTGTCGCCCGGTGGTAAACCGTGGTCGGGCACCCAGCCACGCGGCATTGCTTATTGGGAACGCCTGCATCAGATCATCCAGAAAGAACCGGTCAACGAACGTGACCGCTTCTATATGGCGATGCTCGCCAGCCTCGGCATCGAGAAGGACAAACCCTTCAACCCCAACTCCCAGCAACGTCAGGCACTGGAGCAAGGCGCGCAGATCGGCGAGTTGATTGCCAAGGCCAACACCTTCGCCAAGCGTTTCCCTGATGCCCAGTACTGGCCTGACCGTCATTGGGACACGGTACTGAACATCGCCGAGCCGTCACAACGCGTCGCTTATTACGACCAGCTCTGGGAGCGCAGCGCGTGGTTCTACGAAGCGGTCACCAACACCAAAGGCATGGTTTCCAAGACGCCGGGGCTGGGCCAGACCTATCTGGGCGCCTACACCGACGCCAAGGGTGACTGGCTCGATGGCGGCAAGACTTATCGCCTGCACGTCGGCACCCCGCCGCCGGCTAAACAGTTCTGGTCGATGACCGTTTACGACATCGACAGCCGTTGCCTGATCGACAATCCGCAGCGCAAGGCCGACCTGTCGTCACGCCAGGATCTGAAGAAAAACGCTGATGGTTCAGTCGATCTGTATTTCGGTCCGACCGCGCCCAAAGGCTTCGAGAACAACTGGGTGCAAACCCTGCCGGGCAAACACTGGTTCAGTTACTTCCGGTTGTATGCGCCGACCGAAGCCTATTTCGACAAGAGCTGGAAACTCGACGATATCACCGTCGTACAGTGATCAAGGACGCCTCATGAATACACGCAATTTGTTGCTGACCAGCCTGACGCTTGCCCTGAGCACCAGTGCCTGGGCAGATTTCAGCGCCAGCCCCGAAGAGGCCCGCGGTATCGCCAAGGAAGCCTATCTGTACGGTTTTCCGGTGGTCGAGATGTACAAGACCCTCTACACCCAGGCCGTCGACAGCAAGAGCCCGAACTACAAGGCGCCGTTCAACCAGATCGGCAACACCGCCAAGGCTTTCACTGCCAAGGACACCGCGTTCGTTACGCCAAACGCCGACACACCCTACTCGTTCATCTGGATGGACCTGCGTAGCGAACCGCTGGTGCTGACCCTGCCGCCAATCGAGGAACACCGTTACTACTCGGTGCAATTGATCGACGCCTATACGCAAAACTTTGCTTATCTGGGTACCCGCAGCACCGGCAACAACGGCGGTCACTTCATGATTGCCGGGCCAGACTGGCAGGGGCAGCAACCGGTTGAAATCGACCGCCTGCTGCGCAGTGAAAGCAACATCGCTTACGCGCTATACCGCACGCAACTGTTCGACGAGAAAGACCTGGGCAAGGTCAAGCAGATCCAGAAAGGCTACAAAGTCGAAACGCTGAGCCACTACGTCAAGCAGAAAGCCCCGGCACCGGCGCCGAAAGTCAGCTGGCCGAAACCGACGCCAACCATGAGCGAAACACCAGACCTGTTCCGCTACCTGAACTTCATGATGGCTTTCACTCCGCCGCAGGATGTAGAGAAAGACTTGCTGGCTCGCTTTGCAAAAATCGGCATCGGCGCCGGTCAGCCGTTCGATCTGAAAAAGCTCAGCACCGAACAGCGCAAGGCCCTCGAAGACGGTATCAGCGATGCCAAGGCCGAATTTGCCGCGTTCAAGAAGGACAAGGTCGATAGCCACGAAGTCAGCAGTGGCGACCTGTTCGGCACCCGCGACCGCCTCAAGGGCAATTACCTGTACCGCTACGCCGGCGCCAACATGGGGATTTTCGGCAACTCCGCCGAAGAGGCGAACTACATCGGTTATTTCGTCGACAAGGATGGCCAGCCAGTCGATGCCTCGAAACACGATTACACCCTGCACTTCGACAAGGGCGCCCTGCCCCCGGCCGACGCGTTCTGGTCACTGACTATGTACGACGGCAAAAACAAGTTGCTGGTGGCCAACCCGCTCAACCGCTACTTGATCAACTCACGGATGCTGCCGGATCTGAAGCTCGATGCCGACGGCGGCCTGACCTTGTACGTGCAACAAAAAAATCCCGGCAAGGATAAGCAAGCCAACTGGCTACCTGCGCCAAACGGGCCGTTCTACGGGGTGCTGCGTCTATATCTGCCAAAACCGGAAGTGGCCAGCGGCGAGTGGAAAATGCCGTTGCTGACCCCGGTCAACTCAAAACAATAAGCGGAGTTTGTGATGGTCAAGCCTTACGTTGTGCGCCCTCTGCTGGCGCTGTGCATGATCGGCAGTCCGCTGTTGTATGCGGCCGAGGGCGGCGTTGGCCGACCGATTACCGGCCAGCAGGTGTATTCGAATGCCGGGATCATTCCGCCGGAACCGGGCTGGGTGGTTTCGGTGACCAGCATCTGGTACGACGGCTCGCTGAAAGGCAGTCGCGGCGCGCCGATTTCCGGTGAAGTCAGCGCCGGGATCGACATGAAAGTCTCTTACACCATGACCAACCTGACGCACATCTGGGACACCGGCAAAGGTCCTTGGAACTACGCGTCCGCCATCGGCATTCCGTTGCAGTACACCGACATCGATGCTGCGGTGACCGGACCGCGTGGACGCACCCTCGGCACCAGTGACTCAGGCACCCAGTTTGCCGACGCCCTGATCACGCCGATTGCCGCCGGTTACCACTTCGACGAGTTGAACCATATCGCGTTCTCCCTACCGATCTACGTGCCTACCGGTGCTTACAATGAGAATCGTCTGGCCAACCCCGGGCAGAACAACTACACGTTCATGCCGACCGTGGCCTTCACCCATCTGGATGGCAAGGGTGGCGAATTCACCCTGTCCAGCGGTCTTGAGTTCTACACCGAGAACACCGCCACCGATTATCGCAACGGCAATATCTTTACCCTCGACGCCCTGTGGACCCACGGTTTTGGCAATGGTTGGAGCGCCGGTCTGGCAGCCGGTTACATCCAGCAAATCACCGACGATAAAGGCGATACCGCTGATGCACTGAATGGCTTTCGCGGCCGTTCAGTAGGCGCCGGACCGGTGATTGGCTGGGCCGGCAAGTTTGCTGATTCCCAGGCCAATATTAGTGCGCGCTGGGTGCCGGAGTTCGACACCAAGAATCGCCCTGAAGGCAGCGGCATCAGCGTCAACATGACCCTGGCATTTTTCTAATAGGAGCCAGGGATGGCCATCGCACATCGCTTGACCCTATGCAGTGCGCTTTTCAGCGGTCTGGCTTGTGCTGCCGGCGATTTGCCGACGCTGGGCAGCACGCCCACGTCCAACGTCATCAAGGGTGACCCGGAAACCTGCCAGCGCCTGCAACAGGATTTCGACATCGACCTGAAAAAAGTCGTCGCCGCCGGTTGCGATCCCTCCACCGAACAGATCGCCAAGCTGATGGATAACCCGGTCGGCAATCTGGTGCTGCTGTTCAATCAATACGACTACACCGCGCTCAAGGGCCCGAACAGCAACGGCACGCGGATGCTCGGCAAATACAGTTTCATGCCGACCTTTCCGATTTCCATCGGTGAAGACTGGAACCTGATCAACCGTCTGCCGATCAGCTACGTCAGTGCGCCGGTCAATCACAAGGCCGGCAACCTGATCGGCATGGGTCCCAACGAGTTGCTGCATGATCGCGGCGATTTTGCCTCGGTGGTTCAGGACCCGTTCGACCGTACCAGCGGTTTTGGCGACCTGGCCTATGTCGGCGTGTTCTCACCCAAGGAGCCGATCCGTTTTGATGGCGGCGGCAAAATGGTCTGGGGCTTCGGCCCGACCGCGATGTTCCCCACCGCCGAAGAAGACGTGCTCGGCACTGGCAAATATTCGCTGGGCCCGGCGTTCGTCGCCGCTTACCTCGGCCCTGACTGGACGCTTGGCGTGTTCCCGCAGCACTGGTGGTCAGTCGGCGGTGACAGCAAACGCAAAGACGTCAGCCTGACCAACGTGCAGTACTTCATCCAGCGCGCCATTCCCGGGCCGGAGCAATGGCGGATCGGCATGACCCCGAACGTCACCGTCAACTGGAAAGCCGAGGGCGGTAACAAGGTCACCTTCCCTATCGGCCTCGGCGCCGGGCGGATCTTCAACTTTGGCAAGTTGCCGGTGCGCATTTCCGGAGAGATCCAGTATTCGGCCATTCACCCGGAAGACTTGATCAGCAGCCGCTGGAATTTCCGCCTGTCGTTCATTCCGGTCATCCCGACTTTCATGTTTTGAGAAGGAAGCACAAGCCATGACAGCACTCAGCGACCTCAACGCCCTGCAAGCCAGCATCGCCGAAGCGGTACTCGGTCAGGATCAGGTGATCCGACAGATCCTGCTCGGCCTGCTGGCCAACGGGCACCTGTTGCTGGAAAGCTTGCCGGGGCTGGCCAAGACCCGCACCGTCAAGGCGCTGGCCAAACACCTCGATGCGAAGATGAGCCGGATTCAGTTCACCCCGGATCTGCTGCCGTCGGACATCACCGGCGCTGAAGTGCTGCATCAGGTCGCGGGGCAAAACGAAATCCGCTTCCAGCAGGGGCCGCTGTTCGGCAACCTGATCCTCGCCGACGAGATCAACCGCGCCCCGGCCAAGGTGCAGGCGGCACTGCTCGAAGCCATGGAAGAACGGCAGATCACCGTGGCCGGCGTCAGCCATGCCTTGCCTGAATTGTTCATCGTAGTTGCCACGCAAAACCCGATTGAACAGGAAGGCACCTATCCGCTGCCCGAAGCGCAGATGGACCGGTTCCTGATGAAGGTCCTGCTCGATTACCCCAGCGCCGACAATGAAAGCCAGGTGCTGCGCATGTTGCGCACCGAAGAGTTTGCCCAGAGTGCGAGCACCGCACCGACCAAGGGTTTCAGCCTTTCGCAGGAAGTGATTTTCGCCGCCCGCAAGGAAGTCAGCGCGGTGCATGTCTCGCCAGCCATCGACCGCTATCTGATCGACTTGATCAACGCCACCCGCCATCCGGCGGATTACGACGAAGACCTCGGACGCTGGATCGACATCGGCGCCAGTCCGCGTGGCGGCATCGGTCTGGATCGTTGCGCCCGCGCCGATGCGTGGTTGCAGGGTCAGGATTTTGTTTCGCCGGACAACGTGCGCGCGGTGGTGCATCCAGTGCTGCGTCATCGCCTGCATCTGAGCTACGACGCGGTGGCTGATGGCGTCACCGCTGATCAAGTGCTCGACCGCTTGCTCGATAAAGTGGCGATTCCCGCATGAACAGTGACGGTCTGGTCTACGTATCTCTCGCGCAATTGATGGCGCTGGAGTTCAAGGCCCGTGACCTGAGTTTTATGGCTCGCCAACCGCGCGGCAGCATCCTTGCCGGCAACCATGCCTCGCGTTTGCGGGGTCGCGGGTTGAACTTTGATGAACTGCGCCGCTATCAACCGGGTGACGATCTGCGCCACCTCGACTGGCGCGCCTCATTGCGTACCGGCAAACCGGTGGTGCGCACCTTCACCGAAGAGCGTGACCGGCCAGCGCTGATCGTGGTTGATCAGCGGATGTCGATGTTCTTCGGCTCGCAACGCAGCTTCAAGTCCGCCGTTGCCGCCGAACTGGCGGCGCTGACTGCCTGGATGGTATTCAACGCTGGCGACCGGGTCGGAGGTCTGGTGTTCAACGACCAACGGATCGATTGCATCGCACCTTTGCGCAGTCGCAAGCGGGTTGAAGCGTTATTCAGCCGGATCGTTGAGCAGAATCAGGCGCTGAACGCCGCCAATCCCGACGCCGAAGATGAGGATCAACTGGACAAGGCGCTGCAACGCTGCGTCGCACTGGCCGGACATGACCATTTGATCTGCATCGTCAGTGACTTTGCCGGGGCCGGCGAACGCACCTTGCAATTGATGCGGCAACTGGCGGCGCACAACGATGTGATCGCCCTGCAAGTCTATGACCCGCTGGCGCTGAAGTTGCCGAGCAATGGCCGGCTGTTGGTGACTCAGGGTCAATTACAGGTCGAACTGGCCGTTGAGAAACGCAGCGTGCATCAGCCGCTGGGTGACTATTTAGGCGGTCGGCTCAAGGACGTCGCGACTTTGCTGCGGCGTAGCCAGGTGCCGCTGATGATGTTCAGCACTGCCGACGAGGCGCACGCACAATTGCGTGCCGAACTTGGCAAATCCGCCGGCGCACGGCGATGAATCCGAATATTCCGAGCATCGATCAACTTCAGGAGTTGGGCCTGCCTGCGCCGGTCAGTTATGCACCGCAGACCTGGGGTTGGTGGGCGTTGCTCGCGATATTGATCGTTATAGCGCTGGTGGTGGGTGTACGACGTTATCTGCAATGGCAACGTGATCAATATCGGCGCGAGGCGCTGGTCCGCCTGGCGCAACTGCGCAGCCGCAGTGATGACCTGAATGCGCTGCGCGAATTGCCGGAGCTACTGAAACGCGTAGCCCTTTCAATGCCCGTAAACAAAACTCACAGATGGGACACAAAACCTGTGGGAGCGGGCTTGCCCGCGATGAGGCCATCACATCCAACACCTGAGCTGTCTGACAGGACGCCATCGCTGGCAAGCCAGCTCCCACAGGGTCCGGCTGCGTTGGGTGGAGAGGATTGGCAGATCTTCCTGCAGCAGCACAGCAAAAAGCCGCTCCCCAACGATTTCAGCCAGCAACTGGGCCAACTCGCCTACGCCCCCGACGAAACCCTGCGCGCCCTGCCCGCTCAGCAACGCCAGACGTTGTTCGACACCTGCCAACACTGGGTGGAGCATCATCATGTGGCAGCTTGATTACCCATGGCTGTTACTCCTGCTGCCGCTGCCATGGTTGGCTTACCGCTATCTGCCCGTATATCAGGAAGCTCGCAGTGCCGTGCGTGTACCGTTTTTCAGCGCCATGAGCCGTGCTGTCGGTCAAGAACCCACGCGTGCCGGCAATCGTCACAACAACTGGCAACTGCTGCTGAACTTGCTGGTCTGGGTGCTGATCCTGCTCGCCGTTGCGCGCCCGGTGTTTGTCGAAAAACCAATCGAACGCCAACAACCGGTGCGCGACCTGATGCTCGCCATCGATATATCGCAATCGATGGAAACCGAAGACTTCGCTAACGCCAGTGGCCAGAAAATCAATCGTCTGGCGGCGGTAAAAGAAGTGGTCCAGGGGTTCATCGACAAGCGCAAGGACGACCGACTCGGCCTGATCGTGTTCGGCAGCGGCGCCTATCCGCAGGCACCGCTAACCCTCGACCATGCCAGCCTGTCGCTGTTGCTCGACGATACCGGCATCGGCATGGCCGGGCCCAACACCGCCATCGGCGATGCCATCGGCCTCAGCCTGAAACTGCTGGACAAGGCGCATGAACAGGAAAAAGTGCTGATCCTGCTCACCGACGGCAACGACACCAGCAGCGCGATCACCCCGGATCACGCCGCCGCGATGGCCGCCGCCAAAGGCGTGGTAGTTCACACCATCGGCATCGGCGACCCGACGGCCTCCGGTGAAGCCAAGGTCAACTTGCCGGGGCTTGAACAGATTGCCAAAACCACTGGCGGCCAGTTCTTCCGCGCCGAAGACCGCAACGCGCTGGATCAGGTCTACAGCACTCTCGACCGTCTCACGCCACATCAAGTGAAAACCCTCAGCCACCAGCCGCAGCGCGAGTTGTTCTACTGGCCATTGGGCGCGGCGCTGGTGTTGTTGGCGCTGTATCACCTCGGCGCGATGTTGCGGCCACGTTTGGCAATTGCTCGCCAGCGGCAGGAGGCCTGAGATGGAAATAAACCTCAGCGACTTCCACTTCCTGCGCCCGCTGTGGCTGCTGCTGGCGGTGTTCGGCGCCTTGTTACCGCTGATCTGGCGCCGGGGTCGTGACCTGCAACGCCGTCTGCGCGGCAACATTGCCGAGCATCTGCTGCCGCATCTGTTGGTCACTCCGCAGGATCATCAGCGTCTGCGTCCGGTACATCTACTTTGCGCAGCGCTGATTCTCGGCGCCATCGCGGCGGCCGGTCCGACCTGGGAGCAGGATCGCCCGGACTTCCTGGAAAACCGCGCGCCGCTGATCGTGGCCATCGATCTTTCGCCGTCGATGGATGCCGATGACGTCCAGCCAACCCGACTGGAAGCGGCCAAACACAAATTGCACGACCTGATTCAGCGGCGTGCCGGCGCGCGCACCGCACTGATCGCCTACGCCGGCACTGCGCATCTGGTGTTGCCACCGACCGATGATCCGGCGCTCCTCGACACGTTCATTCAGGCATTGGGCACCGGCCTGATCGACAAACCGGGCAAGAACGTCAGTGCGGTGATCGATCAGGCCAAACGCCTGCTCAGTGCCGAGCAAGTCCCGGGCAGCCTGCTGCTGATCACCGACGGTGCCGATATCGATCAACTCGCCGGCCTCGACAAGCAACTCGATGGCAGCCAGTTGCAAGTGCTGGTGCTGGCGGTCGGCAGCGAGGACGGCGGGATCATTCACGATGTCGGCGGCCAACCGCGCACCGACTCCAACGGCCGTCCGGTGCTCGGCAGTTTTGATCAGGCCGCGCTCAAGCAATTGGCCTCCGCCGTCGATGCGCCACTGGGCAGCCTGACCCTGAATAACGACGATCTGGACTGGGTCGAACTGCACGCGCAGCAACACTTCCAGAGCGCCAGCGCCGAACAGCGCGAACTGCATTGGAAAGATGCCGGTTACTGGCTGTGCTGGCCGCTGCTGTTGTTGGCGCTGGTCAGCGTGCGCAAGGGCTGGAGCGTCAACTGGATGGCCGGCCTGTTGCTGGCGGTGGGCCTCGGCGGGATGCCCGCACCGGCGCACGCAAACAGTCTGACCGACGCTTTCTTCACCCGTGATCAGCAAGGCCGCTGGGCCTTCGAGCATGAGCACTACCCGCAAGCGGCGGCACTGTTTGTCGATCCGTACTGGAAAGGCGTTGCCGCCTATCACGCCGCCGATTACGACCTGGCGCTGGCCACGTTCGCGCGGCTGGACACACCGCAGGCGTATTTCTATCTGGGCAACATTTACGTGCGCCGCTTCAAGTTCGATCAAGCAATTGCGGCCTATACCCAGGCGTTGAAACTGCAACCACAGTTCCCCGAAGCTACGGCCAATCTGGCGCTGGCGCTGGCCTTACAAAAAGACACCGACAGCGCCGAAAAGAATGCGCCCAAGGTCAAGCCTGACGAAATCAAGATGGACAAGGCACCGGGCAAGGGCCAGAGCAAACCGGTGCAGACCGAACAAGCGGCGTCGGATGAGCTGTGGCTGCAAAACCTCACGACCTCACCGGCGAAATTCCTCAAGCAGAAGTTCAGCTTGCAGGATCAGGCGGGGGGCAAGCCATGAACCGAGTTACGGCCATCGCTAGCAGGCTAGCTCCCACAGGGAATTCGCAAACGCCACAAGTACCTTGTGGGAGCCAGCCTGCTGGCGATGGCGCCTATTTACTCAGCACAAAACTCGGCACCCTGCTGCTCAGTTGCCTGTTCACCATCCAGGCCTTTGCCGCCGAACCTCAACTGAAGATCCAGGCCCACCTGCAACCCGCCAGCGGTGCCATGGTCGGCGGCCTTGTCGAACTGCAAATCGATGTCCTCACCGACACATGGTTCACCAGTGCCCCCACCCTGCCCGATCTGAAACTCGACGGCGCATTGGTCACCCCGCCTGACGGCCAGGCCCAACACCTGAACCAGACGCTCGACGGCCAAGACTTCAACGGCATGCGCTACAGCTACCTGATCACCCCGAACGTCGCCCAGGGTTTCAACATTCCGCCGTTGACGGTAAAAGCCACGCCCGCGCAAGCCACTGGCGAACTCAGTGCGCAGAGCCCACCGTTGCAATTCAGCGCCACCCGGCCGGCCGGCTTCAAACCAGGCGAGACGCCGTTGGTGGCTAGTGCAGTGCGTTTCAACCAGACAGTGACCAACTCCTCGACATCCCTGAAAGTTGGCGACAGCATCACCCGTCAACTGACCTTGCAGGTCGATGGCGCCCTAGCCATGGCACTGCCAATCCCGACACTCGGTGATATAGAGGGCCTTAGCCGTTATCCGAAAACCCCGCAGGTCAGCAACCTCGATGACGGTCGCGGCAACCTGCTCGGCGGACAGCGTATCGATGCCGTCAGCTACCGCATCGATAACTCCGGCTCGTACACCCTGCCGGCCATCGACGTGAAATGGTGGGATTCGCGCACTCAGCAAACCCGCACCGCACAAGTGCCGGCCGTGACCTTCACTGCTGCAGCCAACAGCGCCTACAAACCAGTGTTCTCCATCGCCGAAGACCTGAAACAGCTCGGCCAGAACAATCGACTGCGCTTCTCCACGCAATGGCTGGTGTGGTTATTCGTGCTGGGCGCGGCGCTTGTGCTGGGTTACCTCGGCCGCCCGTATTTCCTGCGTGCCCGCCATCAATGGCAAACGCAAAAACAAGCCCGACACAATGCCTGGCTGCAATCCTCCGATTACGCCTGGCAACAAATCCCGCCACAACTGACCAGCCGACCCGCGCAGTTGAGCGCCGTGTACCTGTGGCTCAAACGCAGCGGCTCAGGCCTGAAACTGGCCAGCCTCGGCCCGCGCCTGCAAACACTGTTGCGCGCCTGTTACGGCCGCGAACCGACCGAAGATCAAGCGCTGGACCAACTGCGCCAATCCTTGACTACGCTGCACAGTCAGGCCCAGACGCGTGCCGCAATCAAGACCCCGGCATTGCGCCCGCTCAACCCCGTTCACGAGAAGGATTTCCCATGATCAATCCGATGCTGCATCGCCAACGTTTCGGCCTGGCCCTGTTGTTCGGGCTTGCGCTGCCACTGCTGGCCCAGGCCAACGAGCCGCTGCCGTCCTGGAACGACGGGCCGGCGAAAAAGAGCATCATCGAATTTGTTCAGGCCGTGACCGACCAGACCAGCAAGGACTTCGTCAAACCGGCTGAGCGTATCGCCGTTTTCGACAACGATGGCACCTTGTGGAGCGAGCAACCGGCGTATTTCGAACTGTTGTTCGCCTTCGACGAGATCAAGCGCAACGCGCCGCAACACCCGGAATGGAAAACCACCCAGCCATTCAAAGCGGTGATCGAAAACGATCACAAGGCGCTGGCCGAATCCGGCATGGACGGCATCCTGAAGATATTCGGCGCGACTCACACCGGGATGACCACCGAAGCCTTCGATGATTACGCGAAAACCTGGCTGACTCAGGCCCGGCACCCGAAAACCGGCAAGCCCTACACCGAGATGATCTTCCAGCCGATGCTGGAGATGCTCGATTACCTGCGCAGCCAGCAATTCAAGACCTACATCGTTTCCGGTGGCGACACCGCGTTCATGCGCGCCTTCGCCGAGAAGGTCTACGGTATTCCACCGGAGCAGGTGATCGGCACCACTTTCGTCACCGCGTTTCAGTTCAAGGACGGCAAGGCCTCGATCCTGCGCACACCGAAACTGGCCCACAACGACGATGGTCCGGGCAAACCGGAAAGTATTGATGCGGTGATCGGTCGCCGACCGATCCTCGCGTTCGGCAACTCCGATGGCGATTTGCAGATGCTGCAATGGACCGCTGCCGGCGCCGGCAAACGATTCATGGGGCTGGTGCATCACACCGACGCCAAACGCGAATGGGCGTACGACCGAAAATCTCAGATAGGCAAGCTGGACAAAGCCCTCGACGAAGCGAATTCCCGTGGCTGGACGGTAGTGGACATGGCGACCGAATGGCGCCGGATCTACCCGTTCGATGCCCCGTTACCCGAGCAAGTGCAATAAAAAGAAGCGTGAAGCAGGACTGCAACAAACGTAAGTCGCACCAAGCGACACCCCCGCGCAAAAGGAGCAAGTCAGATGACTCGCATACGCAAGTGGCTACCGAAGCTCGCGCTCGTGGCGACCTCGGTAATGGCACTGTCGGCAACCGCCACAGCTGCCGAAAAACCCAACATTCTGGTGATCTTCGGAGACGACATCGGCCAGACCAACATCAGTGCCTATTCGATGGGTGTGGTCGGCTATAAAACGCCGAACATCGACCGGATTGCCAAGGAAGGCATGATGTTCACCGACTACTATGCGGAGAACAGCTGCACTGCCGGACGCTCCTCGTTCATCACCGGCCAGACGCCGTTGCGCACCGGGCTGTCGAAGGTCGGTATCCCCGGCGCTCCGGTCGGCCTGCAAAAGCGTGACATCACCATCGCCCAGGCCCTCAAAAGCCAGGGCTATGCAACCGGTCAATTCGGCAAGAACCACTTGGGCGACAAGGATGAATACCTGCCGACCAACCACGGTTTCGACGAGTTCTTCGGCAACCTGTATCACCTCAACGCCGAAGAGGAGCCAGAGCGTCCGTACTGGCCAAAAGACGATGCTGAATTCGTCAAGGCCAACACTCCGCGTGGCGTGATCCACAGCTTCGCTGACGGCAAGATCGAAGATACCGGCGCGTTGACCACCAAGCGCATGGAAACCATCGACGACGAAACCACTGCCGCTGCACAGGCGTTCATCGAGAAACAGGCCAAGGCGGACAAACCGTTCTTCGTCTGGATGAACACCACGCGCATGCACGTGTTCACCCACGTACGCGATTCGATGAAGGGCCAGAGCGGCATGCCCGGCAACGAATACGCCGACGGCATGCTTGAGCACGACGGTGACGTCGGCAAACTGCTCAAGACCCTCGATGATCTGAAAATCACCGATAACACCATTGTCGTCTACACCACCGACAACGGCCCGAACCAGTTCTCCTGGCCGGACGCGGCGACCACGCCGTTCCGTAACGAGAAGAACTCCAACTGGGAAGGCGCTTATCGCGTGCCGGCAATCATCCGCTGGCCGGGCAAGATCAAGGCTGGCGAAGTGTCCAACGAGCTGTTCTCGGGCATGGACTGGTTCCCGACCTTGCTGGCAGCGGCAGGTGATGCCGACGTCAAAGGCAAGTTGCTCAAAGGCTGGGCGCCGACTTCCGGCGGCACCAACTTCAAGGTGCATCTGGACGGTTTCAACCAACTGCCATACCTGACCGGCCAACAGCCTAAAGGCGAGCGCAAGGAGTTTTACTACTTCAACGACGACGGCGTGCTGGTGTCGATGCGTTTCGATAACTGGAAAGTGGTGTTCTGCGAACAGCGTGAACCGGGCGGTTTCCGGGTCTGGAGCGAACCGTTCGTCTGCCTGCGCGTACCGAAAATTCTCAACCTGAGAATGGACCCGTACGAACGCGCCGACGTGGTTTCCGATCAGTATTACGATTGGCAAACCAAGAACGTCTACCTCGCCGCTCAAGCGGTACAAAAATCTGCAGCGTTCCTGCAGACCTTCATCGAATATCCGCCAAGCCAGAAACCGGCAAGCTTCAGCATCGACCAGATCCGTGCTGCGGTTGACGCGAAAATCGCTGAAAAAATGAAAGCTGCACCGGCTGCACAGTAAGACCGCTGGACCGCCGCCCGCCTTCATTGGCGGGCGGCTCTATTCAGAATCGAACACCGATCCATGTAGGAGCTGCCGAAGGCTGCGATCTTTTGATCTTGCTTCTAGAGTCAAAGTCAAAAGATCGCAGCCTTCGGCAGCTCCTACAGTGTTCGGTGTTCTGTTGAAATTTTGTATAAGGCCCCTCTGCATGTCCACACGAGTCGCCAGCAAGTCGTCGGCCATACCCGTCCAACAAGCCGCCAGCCCGGCGTTGCTGATCCCTGCCCTGCTGCTGTGTATTTCCGGCGCTGCGGCTTTGGTGTATCAAGTGCTGTGGATCAAGCAACTGTCGCTGGTGGTCGGGGTCGAGGTGTATGCGATCACCACCGGTATCAGCGCGTTTTTCGCGGGTCTGGCGCTGGGTGGCTGGCTGTTCGGACGTTGGGCTGATCGCCTGCAGCAACCGGTGTTGCTCTACGCCGGGATGGAAGTGCTGGTGGCTGTGCTGGGTGTCGGTGCGACGTTTGCCATGAGCCTGGCGGCGAGTCCTTTCGCCTGGTTGCAGGATCACGTCGGCCTGCTCGCCTGGCTGCTGCCGTTTCTTCTGGTTGGCATCCCTGCGGTATTGATGGGCGGCACCCTGCCGGTGCTGGTGCGCTCGCTGGCGGCTGATCCGGGCAAGGCCGGTGGTCAGCTGTATGCCGCGAATACTCTTGGCGCGATTATCGGCACTCTGCTCGCGGCCTTCGTCCTGATCGCCACCCTCGGTGTGCGCGGCAGTGCGTTGGCTGCGGCGATGCTCAACCTGTTGGCCGCCGCCGGGGCGTTGTGGTTGCAGCGTCAGCAGCCGACACCGGTTGCAGTCCCGGTTAAACATCACAGCGAAAAAGCTCCGGATCGCACAGCGCTGTGGTTGTACTCAATTGCCGGTGGCGTGGCCCTCGGCTACGAAGTGGTCTGGTCGCAATCGATCGTGCAGTTCATGAGTACGCGCACCTATGCGTTTGCCGTGGTGCTGGCGACCTACCTGACCGGGCTGTTCATCGGCAGCGCCCTGCTCGCGCGGCGTGTAGACCGGATTCGTGATCCGTGGGGCGTGTTCGGTTTGCTGATCGCCGGTGCCGGTTTGATTGCGCTGCTGGAAGTCGCAGTCCTCGGCCGCTGGCTGGTGATCGCACAAAGTCAGGCCGAAACCTGGTTGCTGGCGATGGGCGCCAGTGAACTCGCCGGCATGAGCGCGCGTTTCGCCGTGGCAGCGTTGAGCATCGTGTTTGTACCGACCTTGTTGCTGGGTGCGGCGTTTCCGTTGGCCTTGCGCCTGAGTGTCGGCCATGAGCGGATCGGCCGCGATGTCGGCGCGGTCGTGGCGTTCAATACGCTGGGCGGGATCATCGGCGTAATGCTCTGCGGTTTCCTGCTGATCCCGCTGCTCGGATTGGTTCGCACGCTCGGTCTGTTGGCGATTATTGCCGCTGGCATCGGCTACTTCGCCGTGCGCAAGGGCCATCACGTCAAGAAAGGCCGACGCCAGGTTGTGGTTGCGCTCGGTTTGTTGTCTGTTGCGCTTGCGGTGCTGACGCCTGCCGACAAGTTCGCCAGCCTGTTGCCCGGTGCGCGCAACGGCACACTGGCGTTCTATGAAGAAGGTCGCGGCGGCACGGTGGCGGTGGTTGCGCAGGGCAAGGGCCAGAACCTCTTTCATCGCCTATACATTCAGGGCGTTTCGAATACCGGCGATGCCATGCCGTCGCTGCGCTACATGCGCATTCAGGCGCTGCTGCCGCTATTGATTCACAACGGCGAGCCGCGTTCGGCGCTGGTGATCGGCTTCGGCACCGGCATCACCGCCGGGGCGTTGCTGCGTTATCCGGGGCTGGAACATCGAGTGGTTGCCGAGTTGCTGCCGTCGGTGGTCAAAGCCGCGCCGTTGTTCAAGGGCAACTTCAACGCGGCCAGCGATCCGGGCGTGGACGTGCGTCTGCGTGACGGCCGTCAGGAGTTGCTGCGCAGTCCGCAAACCTACGACTTGATTACCCTCGAACCCCCACCGCCCTCCGCTGCCGGTGTGGTCAATCTGTACTCGCGAGACTTCTACCAGTTGGCCGCCAGCCGTCTCCAGCAAAACGGTCTGGTCGCACAGTGGCTGCCGCTGCCAACGCAGAACATTGATGACTCGCGTTCGCTGGTGCGCAGCTTTCTTGATGTCTTCCCTTACGCCAACCTCTGGACCAGCGAATTTCACGAGATGCTGTTGGTAGGTTCGATGCAGCCGATTGCACTGGATGCGGCGAAAATCACCGAGCGCTTCCAGCAGGACAGTGTGCGCAGTACTTTACAGGATGTCGGGATCGGCTCGGCGGCGGCGTTGCTGTCTACGTGGGTGACTGACCGCGACGGTCTCGAAACCTTCGCTGCCAATGCGCCCGCCGTGACCGACGACCAGCCGCGAATCGAGTATGCGCCGTGGGTGCGAGCCAAGGAGATCAGCCGCGTGTTGCCAGCGTTGCTGGACCTGTACAAGGCTCCGCCGCTGGTAAATGCCGACGCTGGATTCAATGAGCGGATGGAGGCGAACCGTCAACGCCTGATGCAGTTTTATCGGGCGAGTCTGCATGCCTATGACGGTGATCGTGATGCTTGGGGGCGGGATATTCGCGAGGTGATGCAGGGGGATCGGGCGAACCCGTATTTCCGTTGGTTTGTCGGGCAGTGATGGGGGCTTGATACACCGCCATCGCTAGCAGGCTAGCTCCCACATTGGATTTGTGTACGCCACATTTCACCTGTGGGAGCCAGCCTGCTGGCGATAAGGCCATTAGCCTCAACGCATTACTTGGATTTCAGTTTCAGATACGACTGATGCATATCCGAAGCCCAGCCATCAATCACGGCTTTGACGTCATCGGCCTTCATCACTTGAGTATCGTTTTCCAGTGGTTTGCCAGTGCCTTTGCGCACTACTTGAGCAACCACTTTGTTGGTGCCGCCGTCGAGGAACACCGCTTCAGTGGAAAGATCGGTTTCCTGATCGCGGATACCGCTGGCGGTGCTGACCGCTGCGGCGACCAGTGCAATCGGGATCACTTCGTAAGGTTTGAGGCCTTCGGTCTTGCTGCTGACAGCGGTGATTGCCGCACGCACCACGATCACGCCCGGACCAGGGCCGGTGGCCAGCGGCAGCGATTTACTGATTTCACGCTTGAGCGCCTGATCGTAATAGCCGGTGATGCCGTTGAGGGTCTGCTGGGGGATTTTCACAGTCGGTTGTGGCTTGGGATAGAGCTGGGTCGGTTCGACATAAACGCTGGTGAATTTGCTGACATCGATCTTCGGATCGACCCAACGCATGACCTCGGCACCCGATGGCGATTTGGCTTGCTTGAGTTGACTGTAGTCCTTGAGAAAACCGGAGTACTGGTCAGGCTCCACGACTTTACTGGAACATCCCGCAACGCCAAGCGTGGCAATGCAAAGGGTGCTCATCATTAGTGCAAGCTTCATGCGGTAACTCCTGTCAGAAGACCAAAAACGTTTTGATTGGGAAGGAGTTACAGTTATAGCCAATAAGCCGGGAATTGCGATCAATACATACAAGATTCACACAAGGCTGAGCGGTTGATCACAGCCGCCATTTGACAGACGCCGGCCATCCGGCAAAGCTGCACCGAGCTTGAACGCACGCCTTACGGCAAATGCACATGGACCACGGAAGTCGCAATGCCCAAGCATAAAAATAAAGCAGTACAAACCGACCCTGATTCGTCTAAATCTCCAATTTCACGCTACTTTTTTCCTGTCACTATCGGCCTGCTGCTGGCAGCCGTGGCGGGCATCGGCTGGTTTCTGTTCAGCCCTGCCCCGACAACCGCGCCGGTAAAAACTGCGCCCGTCAGTTCACCTGCCGCGCCGGCTGCGCAACCCGCACTTCCAGTGGTCGCAAGCAAACCTGCGACGATGGTTGATGAACAGCAATGTCAGGGCTGCCACAGCGAGCAGGTCAAAGACTGGCAAGGCTCGCATCACCAGTTGGCAATGCAGGCGGCGAACGCTGAAACCATGCTCGGCGACTTCAATAACATCACTTTCAAAGCAGAAAACGAGACCACGCGTTTCTCGCGCAAGGGCGACGATTTCTGGGTCAACACCCCGGGGATCGACGGCAAGAATGCTGACTTCAAAGTGGCTTACACCTTTGGCATCGCGCCATTGCAGCAATACCTGATCGAGGTCGGCGACGGTCGCTTGCAGGCGCTCGGCGTGGCGTGGGATACCGAGAAGCATCGCTGGTTTCACCTCTATCCCGGCCAGGGTGTGAACTTCAAGAATCCGCTGCACTGGAGCAAGCCAAGCCAGAACGCCAACTTCATGTGCGTCGAGTGCCACACTACCGGTTTCAAGCGCAACTTCGATGCGCAGACCAACAGCTTCGCCAGCCACTGGAACAGCCTCGGCGTCGGTTGCCAGGCCTGCCATGGTCCGGCGTCCAATCACCTGGAATGGACGGCAAAGAAAACCGATTTGATCCATGCCGGTTTCGCCGTCGATCTCAAGGACAAGAACGCCACCGTCGAAATCGAGACTTGCGCCCGTTGCCATGCGCGCCGCGCCCCGCTGGGTGATGGTTATACCGTTGGCAAACGGCTGATGGACGACTACCTGCCGAGCACCCTCACCCGCGAACTGTATGCGCTGGACGGCAAGATCAAAGATGAGGTGTTCGAACACGGCTCGTTCCTGCAAAGCAAGATGTTCGACAAGGGTGTGCGTTGCAGCAACTGCCACAATCCGCACAGTACCGAACTGAAAGCACCGGGCAACGCGGTGTGCCTGCAATGCCACAACACCGCCGGCAAGACCTCGGTCGAAGGCGTCGATGGCAAAGGCCTGCAAGCGAAGAACTACGACTCCATCGAGCACACCCGCCACACCATGGGCCAGCCCGGTTCGCAATGCGTGGATTGCCACATGCCCGGCAAGTTCTACATGGGCAATGACTTCCGCCATGACCACAGCTTCAGCATCCCCAACCCGGAACGTGCGCAGAAACTCGGCACACCGGACGCTTGCCTGACTTGCCATCAGGGCAAGGCTGGCGACAAGGTCATTGCGCAATTCAAGCTGTGGAGTGCTTCGACCGAGCCGCAGGCGCCGCGTTATGACGAGAGTCTGTGGCTGATCCGCAACGGCCAGCCCGGCGCGGCAAACGCGCTGTATGAGCAGTTGCAGCGCAGTAATTTGCCGGCGATTCAGCGCGCGACATTGCTGGCAGAATTGCCGCTGTATCCGAGTGAACAGGCGCTGAAACTGGCGACTCAAGACCTGAAAAATCCTGCACCGCAGGTTCGCGAAAGCGCGGTCCGAGCGATCAGCGCGTTCCTCCCGCCACCAGAGCGAGCGCCGCTGTTGACGCCGCTGCTGGGTGATCCGGTGAAAGCCGTGCGCATCGTTGCCGCCCGCGATCTGCTGAGTGTGGCGCGCAATGGCATGGGCGCAGCGCAAGCCAATTGGGACGCGGCCATCGCCGAGTATGAGGATGTGCAGAAAAGTCTGGCGGAGCGTGCCGAGGCCAATCTGAATCTGGCCATGCTCTATCAGGCAAGTGGTCGCAGTTCCGAGGTTGAGCCTTTGCTGCGTATAGCGCTCAAACGCGATCCGGACTTCTATCCGGCGCTGGTGACGCTGGTGCAATGGCTCGAGGCCAATGGGCGCGGCCAGGAAGCGCAGACGTTGCTGGACGACAACCTCAAAGCACACCCGGATGCGGCACTGTTGCAGCACACCCGAGGTTTATCGCTGATTCGTGCGAGCAAGTCCGCCGAAGCCATGGCGCCGCTGCGCAAAGCCGCGCAACTGGAACCGCAGAATGCGCAATACGGCTATGTGTACGCCGTGGCGCTGCATGAAAGTGGCAAGGTGGCTGAGGCGTGTGAAGAGCTGGAGCGCTTGCTGAAAGTACAACCGGCGAACCGCAATGCACGGTTGTCGCTTATCCAGTACTACCTGGAAAACAATCAGGAGCCCAAGGCGCAGGTGCTGTTGCAGGGCTGGAAGAAGATGAACATGGGTGATCCGGCGCTGAAATAATCCGGGGTAACAATTCAAAGACCCCTTCGCGGGCAAGCCCGCTCCCACAGGTTCATCAGTGACCTTGTGGGAGCGGGCTTGCCCGCGAAGACGTCAGTGACGCCAACGTAATATCTGGATCAATTCACCAGGAAGACGTCGCCCCGGTCTTCAACGCCATCTCTCGCCGACTGTTCGCACGCATCGCCTTGATCAGCGACACCGACCCCACCAGCAAGATCGCCGCACCGAACAGGAAGTCGATGTTGTAGAGCTGGAAGTCCTGCACCGGCCCCACCAGCAGCACCCGTGCCACGGCAATCGCCACCAGCGTCGCGAGGAAATCGATCCCCGGCTCATCCCGGTAGAACACCAGCAGCAACGGCAGGCAAATCACCAGCAGAAACAACAGCACCACGACCTTGAACGAGCCTTTGCGCTCGACGCTGAACGCGCATTCGTGGGGACCGTAGGCTTTGTAGTCTTCGTCGCGGATCATCGAGTTTTTCTCGTTGATGTAATCGACGCGGTTGTACTTCTGGATCGGCGTGAAGGTGTTGGACATCTCCATCAGCGTGGTGATGTTCTTGAAGCGCAGATCGATGCGCTCGCTACCCTTGAGGTAATACAGCACCGGTTTGTAACCGTAGCGGTAGGTGTCGAACGGAAACTCGGCAACCTGACCCTGAACACCAATCGGCCGTGGTTCCAGTTCGGCATAGGCGCTTTTGTTCGGCGATGCGAGGTTGCGGCTAAGCGGCTGAACCTTCACTTGTTCGAGGAAGATCGGCGTCACGCCGTACGACCACTGCAAGGGTTCCAGACGCAGGCGCAACTCGTTGCGACCGAGGTCGTAGCGGTTGAAGGTGCGTTCAGACACCAACAGCGAACCGCTGAGCATGAACTCGCCGCGCAGGTTGTTGGTGACGCGCAAGGTCAGTTGATCCTTGCCCAGCAACGCCGCTTCGCTGGACGGCGGAGTGCCGCACCAGGCCGTGCTTTCGCCGGCACCGCCGAGCTGACCGTCGCGGTTTTCCTTGAACACATAGAAGTAACTGGCCCACAGCGCCACCATCAATAGCAACGCGGTGAGACCCAAGATTTTTTTACCCACACTCACTGACCAGACTCCCTTCTTCGCTCCGTCGTCCAGCCGAAAACCCGCTGGCGTCGGGGACTTTACCAAAAGGCCATCAGTGACCCAAGGAAAAATCCCCGATTGGGCCGGGTTCTAGGGGTTTCCCTTGCATGTCATGGGATCTTTCGTGATGAGGGGCCTCAGCGTCGGCGGAATAATGGGCGCGGCTCGATGACTGAGCGGCCATACAACACGCTCATCCCCGCAAGCCCCTTGAGTGCGTCTTCGGCGGACTTGTCTTCGCGCACGGCAAAGCTGTCAAAACCGCACTGGCGCATATGGCTGAGCTGATCGCGCAGCACGTCGCCAATCGCCCGTAACTCCCCTGCCCAACCGAATCGGCTACGCAGCAGATAGGCCTGACTGTAGGCGCGGCCATCGCGAAAACTCGGGAAATCCAAAGCAATCAGCGGCAACGATGTCAGCCACGGCAGCAGACTTTCAACCTCATCGTCCGGCCCCAGCCATACCGCATCAGTCGAAGGCGATTCGAGCCAGTACGCCAGCGGCAAAATCAGCATCCCTACCGGTCTTGGCGACTCAGGCTCGCGCAGCAGCGTCCATGGATCATCCGCCACGATGCGCGCCACGCCCTCTTCCAGCCGCAGCAGATTATTCATGCCGAGACCTCCAGCACTTTCGGATAAACCCTTTCCTTGAATGGCTCCAGGCCGATGCGCGTCACCGTATCGACAAACAACTCCTCACTCTCGCGATAACGCACGAAGGTGCCGATGATCCGTTCGATCACCTGCGGCACCTCGGCTGCGCTGAACGACGGGCCGATGACCTTACCCAGCGCACTGTTCTTGCCTTGTGAGCCGCCGAGAGTGATCTGGTACCACTCGCTGCCGTTCTTATCGACGCCGAGAATGCCGATATTGCCAATATGGTGGTGGCCGCAGGCGTTCATACAACCGGAGATGTTCAGGCTGATATCGCCCAGGTCATGCAGGTAGTCGAGGTTGTCGAAACGTGCCTGAATCGCTTGGGCAATCGGGATCGACTTGGCATTGGCCAACGCGCAGAAATCGCCGCCCGGGCAGGCGATGATATCGGTCAGCAGGCCGACGTTGGCGCAACCCAGCCCTCGCTCGCTCGCCTCTTGCCACAGCGCATACAGCTCGGACTTGGGCACATCCGGCAGTACGATGTTTTGCTCATGGGCGATGCGAATCTCGCCAAAACCGAAGCGCTCCGACCACTCCGCAACCGCCATCATTTGCAAACCGGTCACGTCTCCCGGCGGTGAGGCCAGCCCCGGTTTGGTCGACAGCACCACGCTGGTGTAACCCGGTTTTTTGTGCGGCTGAACATTGCGCGCAACCCAGCGAGCGAAGGCCGGGCTCTCGGCCAGACGTGTGCCGAAGTCCAGATCAGTGTCAGCCAGGGTGTGATAGATCGGCGGCACAAACGCGCTGGCGACCCGTTGGTATTCGGTCTCGGTCAATTGCGCCGGGCCGTCCTTGAGGTGCTGCCATTCTTCTTCGACTTCCTTGGCAAACGCTTCGATGCCCAGAGCCTTGACCAGAATCTTGATCCGCGCCTTGTACTTGTTGTCGCGCCGGCCATGCCGGTTATACACGCGCAGCACTGCCTCGACGTAGGACAGCAAATGCTGCCACGGCAAGCCTTCACGGATCTGCAAACCGAGGATCGGCGTACGCCCAAGACCTCCGCCGACGATCACCCGCAGGAGCATTTGCCCATCGCGTCCCGGATAAAGGTAGAGGCCGATGTCATGCATCATGATCGCCGCACGGTCCTGCTTCGCCGAGCAAATGGCGATCTTGAATTTACGCGGCAGAAACAGAAATTCCGGGTTGATCGTCGACCACTGCCGCAGGATCTCCGCCAACGGACGCGGGTCGATCATTTCGTCCGCCGCGACCCCGGCAAAGGCTTCGGTAGTGATGTTGCGCACGCAGTTGCCGGAGGTCTGGATCGCATGCATGTTGACCTGCGCCAGGCGTTCGAGGATGTCCGGCACCTGGGCCAGTTCGATCCAGTTGAACTGCATGTTTTGTCGGGTGGTGAAGTGTCCATAACCGCGGTCGTAATCGCTGGCAATGCTCGCCAGCGTGCGCATCTGATCGGCGCTCAACGTGCCGTAAGGGATCGCGACGCGCAGCATGTACGCATGTTTTTGCATGTACAGGCCGTTTTGCAGACGCAGCGGCAGGAACTCTTCTTCGCTCAATTCCCCGGCCATGAAACGCTCGACCTGATCGCGAAACTGCGCAACGCGCTCGAAGACCAAGGCCCGGTCGTAATCGTCGTACTGGTACATCAGCCACCTCATCAGGATTGTGCGCAGGACAAAACTGTGGGAGCGAGCTTGCTCGCGAATGCGGTGTGTCAGTCAACTTTGATGTTTCCTGACACCCCGCATTCGCGAGCAAGCTCGCTCCCACAGGATTTTGTGACTATGCGACAACGGCGCAGCACGTTACAGATTCACCTGAAACGTTAAAAACCGTATCAGGGCGCGGCAGATGGCCGCAGGCAGCAGATAAATCTGATCCGCATAAATGAAATATTCCTGAGCCTGTTTTGTTTTCGGTGGGGTTCCTACAGTGCAGCCCATGCCAGACCGGGTGGCCTGGCAAGACTTTGCAACCGTGGATGAACTGACCATGAGTACAGCAACAATCGGACAGGCTTATAACTACAAGGTCGTCCGCCAATTCGTTATCGCGACGATTTTCTGGGGTGTCGTGGGCATGGCGATGGGGGTTCTGATCGCCTCGCAACTGGTGTGGCCCGAGATGAACCTCGACCTGCCATGGACCACGTTCGGTCGTTTGCGCCCGCTGCACACCAGCCTGGTGATTTTCGGTTTCGCCGGCAGTGCGCAATTCGCCGCCAGTTACTACGCGGTACAGCGCACCTGCCAGGTGCGGCTGTACTCGGACACCCTCGCCGCGTTCACTTTCTGGGGCTGGCAATCGGTGATCGTGATCATGCTGATCACCTTGCCGATGGGCTACACCACCACCAAGGAATACGCCGAGATCGAATTCTCCGGCGCGGTGTGGATGGCCGTGGTCTGGGTCGCGTACGCCGTGGTGTTTTTCACCACTGTGGTGCAACGCAAGACCAAACACATCTACGTCGGCAACTGGTTTTTCGGCGCGTTCATCGTGGTGATCGCCATGCTGCATGTGGTCAATCACCTGTCGATCCCGGTGGACTGGTTCAAGTCCTATCCGGTGTACGCCGGGGCGACCGATGCCATGGTGCAGTGGTGGTACGGCCACAACGCCGTGGGTTTCTTCCTGACCACCGGGTTCCTCGGGATGATGTATTACTTCGTGCCGAAACAGGTCAATCGCCCCGTGTACTCGTATCGGTTGTCGATCGTGCACTTCTGGGCGCTGATCACCCTGTACATCTGGGCCGGCCCGCATCACCTGCACTACACCGCGCTGCCGGACTGGGCGCAGTCACTGGGCATGGCGATGTCGCTGATCCTGCTGGCGCCAAGCTGGGGCGGGATGATCAACGGGATGATGACCTTGTCCGGTGCCTGGCATAAGTTGCGCACCGACCCGATTTTGCGCTTCCTGGTGCTGTCGCTGGCGTTCTACGGGATGTCGACGTTCGAAGGCCCGATGATGGCGATCAAGACCGTCAACGCCCTCTCCCACTACACCGACTGGACCATCGGCCACGTACACGCCGGCGCTCTTGGCTGGGTAGCGATGATCACGTTTGGCGCGACTTATCACATGGTGCCCAAAGTGTTTGGCCGCGAGCAGATGTACAGCACGCCGCTGATCAACCTGCACTTCTGGCTGGCAACTATCGGCACCGTGCTTTATATCGCTTCGATGTGGGTCAACGGCATCACCCAGGGCCTGATGTGGCGGGCGATCAACGAAGACGGCACGCTGACCTACTCGTTCGTCGAGGCGCTGCAGGCCAGTCATCCGGGGTTCATCGTGCGCTTTGCCGGCGGGGTGTTCTTCCTCACAGGCATGTTGCTGATGGCTTACAACGTATGGCGCACCGTGCGGGTTGCGGACGTCGCTATGGCCAGCCGTGAAGCACAGATCGCCTGAGGTAGGGAGCCGCTCATGTTCGATATTTTCTTGAATGTGTTGGGCGTGGTGTTTCTGTGGCTGGCGGTCGAGTACTGCCTGCGGCATGAGACATCGCAAAGCCTGGATGACGCGAGCATGGTGCCGTTTGCCGATGATCCGGAGGTGGCACGGCGGGTGGAGCTGGCGACGGGAAAAACTGTGAAGGCAGTTGCACCGGAGCAAGCCAAACGAGGCTGGATCAACCTCGATATGTAAAACCCCACACTCCCCATGTAGGAGCTGCGGCACGCTGCGATCTTTTGATCTTGTCTTTAAAAACAACGTCAAAAAATCGCAGCGTGCCGCAGCTCCTACCAAGGGACCGCGTTCAGGTCAGGCGCGATCTCGGGGGATCAGGCTCTGCAACTGCTGCGCCAGGAAATTCGCATCAAAGACAAACGTATCAGGATCTTTCAAACCATTGGTTTTGCGCCACTGCCACTCTCCGCCCGGTAGCCCGACCAGCGAAATGCTGCCATAACGCGCCGCCGTCAGGCCCATCACCGCCAGCGAGATCTGCCCGGCATTGCCCATCACATCCGGTACGAACTCCACCGGTTTTCCGGCGATCACAATGCTCAGTTTTTCGGTCTTGAAGGTCGAGGTTTCAACCGGCGCGCTCGGCCCGAACGCAACGTACGCTTCACGGCTGACCTCCAACAGATTCGGTGCCTGCACCGGTTCCAGCCATTGCTGAATATCGGCGAACAGCGCGGTAATCCGGGTCGCCCATGCTTGCGACTGGGTTTCGAACAATTGCTTCTTGTGCGCTTCACTCTCGGCGTAGTGACGAAGCATCTCGCCCAGCTGTTGTACGTCGTCCATAGCGGTATTCCCTGAAGGTACTGCGGACATCGAGCATGGCAGATGCAGGCGCCGGGCGTACGACTAAAAGCGCGAACGGTACTGACCTGGGTCACGGGCGGATTTATTGATAGATCGAACGGAGAAGCCACGCGATACTCCGGACAAAGCCCGCGACAGCAACAGGAGCAACGCATGCGTACCATCGGCCTAATCGGCGGCATGAGCTGGGAGTCCAGCGCCGAATACTATCGCCTGATCAACCAACAAGTGCGCGACCGCCTCGGGCCGCTGCGCTCGGCGCAAATCTTGATGTACAGCGTCGATTTCGGCCCGGTCGAACAGGCCCAGCACGCCGGGCGCTGGGACGATGCAGCGGCAATCCTGGTGGACGCCGCACGCAGGCTTGAAGCCGGTGGTGCCGAATGTGTGGTGCTGTGTACCAACACCATGCACAAAGTCGCCGCGCAGATTCAGGCAGCGATCAGCATTCCGTTTTTGCATATTGCCGAACCTGCCGCGCAGGCAGCGTTGGCGATTGATGCACGTACGGTCGGCCTGCTGGGCACCGCATTCACCATGGAGCAGGATTTTCTCAAGGAACGCTTGATCGCTCAGGGCCTGACGGTGCTGGTGCCGGACGACGCCGAGCGCAAGGACGTGCACCGGATCATCTACGACGAACTGTGTGTCGGGTTGATCAGCGAAGAATCACGAAAGATCTATCAACGAGTGATCGAATCCCTGACCGCACGTGGCGCGCAGGCGGTGATTCTGGGCTGCACGGAAATCGGCATGCTGGTCAAACCTGAGCACAGCGCTCTGCCCCTGCTCGACACCACCGAGCTGCATGCGCAGGCTGCGGTGGCGTTCGCTCTGGGCGACTGAATCAGGCGTTGGAGCGGTTGCGCAGACGGGCCATGCTCAGGGTGTCCACCCATTGCCCGTCACGCACCGCGTAGTCGCGAAACAGGCCTTCGGTCTCGAAACCGAACTTGCGATAGAGACCGATGGCCGCCTCGTTATCGGCGTACACGCTGAGTTCGACGCGATGCAGATTCATCCAGTTATCGGCAACATCCAGCGCCGCCGCCAACAGCTTCGAACCCACACCTTTGCCCTGCCAAGCCACCGCGACACCCATGCCGAGATTGCCCGCATGGCTACGGCGAACTCGCGAATAGGCCTCCAGACCCAGTTGGCCAATAACTACGCCCTGATGCAGCGCCACCAGTTTCAGCGCACGCTCATTGTCGGCCATCAATCTTTGCCGCCAGACTTCAGTGGACTGAAACGGCATCTGCAACACCTGCCGGGTCACGGCCGGGTCGTTGTAGAGTGCGGCAACGCCTTCAACATGGGTTTCACTGAAGCGTTCGAGATGAATGGCGGGGTCGTGGTCAGGCATGGCGATTCGTCCGTGATCGTTGTGTGGCCGCCCACTCTAAACCGCTGTCCATGCGTCTGGCGAGTATCAAATGTGGGAGCCAGCCTGCTGGCGATTGCGGTTTATCAGACGCAAATGATGTCGGAAAAGGTATCGTCATCGCTAGCAGGCTAGCTCCCACAGGGAAGATCGGGTCAGGTCTGAAACCATTCCTGGCGTTCGTTGAAGGTGCGGTGGATGAGTTCGGTCAGGGTCTGCACTTCGGCGATGTCCTGCGAATCGGTATTAACCGCCAGCCAGGCCTGTAGCTGCATCGGCTCATCGAACAAACCCGGCAACGCCACCAATCCCCGGTCATAGCGACTCATGTACGCCGGCAGCAACCCGATGCAAGCGCTGCAACGGATCATCTCCAGCATCAGCTCGTAGGACTGCATCTGCACCACCCCGGCCAGGCGTTGTTCGACGAGGTTGTTCCACGGACGAAAGCTGTCGATCTGCCGGTCGTGTTGCCATTGCACCAGCATGAAGTCGGCGAGGTCGTCAGGGGTGTCCGGGCGTGCAGTGACGCGGGAATAGCGTTTGGCGATGTGTGGCAGATAATCCAGACGCGCCAGTCGCTGCGGTTGGCTGGTGGCAAACGCCGGGCCGGGATTGGGAGTTTCACCGTGAGCCAGCCACAGTACGACGTCGGCACTGATGCTTTGCAGAGCCAGTTCACTGTCGAGGGCGATGATTTCCAGGCGCACGCTGGCATTGCGGCGCAACAGCGCGATCAGGTCGCGACCGAGGATGTCGTGCAGGATCGATTCGGCGACCGCCAAGCGAATCAGCGGTTGTTCGACCACCGGCAGTTTGCGTTCATGCGCCAGCGCGACCAGTTTTGCCTGCAATTGCTGACCTTCGCGGGTCAGGCTCAAGGCGCTACCCTGAAAGCTGAACAGCGCATGCTCCAGCTGTTGCTCCAGCAGCGCCAGTTGTTTGCGCAGCAAGGTCGAACGCACATTGAGGCTGCGCGCGGCCTGCATGAAACAGCCACAACGGGCGCTGACCAGAAAATATTGCGCCACCTCATCGTCGAGTGCGACGGCCTGCGCCAGCCAGGGTTCGGGCTTGTCTTGCGGCCAGCGGTAATCGGGATTGCCCGGTCGTCCTGCGGGTTCGGTGAATGACATCGATGACTCCCTGTCGATCTTTGTTGTTTGGTGGCTTCCAGCACTTTGAAAATCTTCTGAACCCAATGCAGAACCTGTGGGAGCTGGCTTGCCAGCGATGAGGCAGTCACGTTCAACTTATCTGCTGCCTGACACTCCGCTATCGCTGGCAAGCCAGCTCCCACAGGGTTATTTATTGGTTTCCAGGGCCTTGTTCAGTTCGGCACCGTCGATGCTCAGCGTTGCGGTAGTGAGCATGCCGTCCAGATACGCCTGGGCAATCTGTTCCTGACGCTGGCCGCGCAAGGCTTGCGTCAACTGATCGCGCAATTCATCGAGGGTCGCTGTGCGCGCCGGTTGTTGCTCAGTCAGTTTGATCACATGAAACCCGGCAGGACTTTGCAGCGGCTCCGAAACCGCCCCCACCTTCAGTCGCGCCACCGCGCCGCGCACTTGCGGCACCAACTGTTGCAACGGTTGCAGACCGCTATCGCCGCCACGCTCGGCTGTCACGCGATCCTGCGAATACTGGGTCGCCAATGCGGCAAACTCCCCCGGCGCCGCCTGCGCTTTCTTGCTCAGTTCGGTCGCTTGTTTGCGTACGGTTTCCAGACTCTGCGCATCCGGCACCGCCAAGAAAATCTGGCTGACCCGATACAGCGCCGGCGTCACCCAGTTGGATTTGCCGGCGTCATACGCCTGCTGCAAATCAGCCGCACCCGGATAGTCTGCTGGCACCTGACTGACCGACTGCAAATAATCGCGAAAGACAATCTGCTCGGTTGCCGCACGGGTCTGACGCAGCACTTCCGGGCGCTGCGCCCAACCTTGCGCGTCGGCCTGCTCCAGCACCGCTTTCTCCGCCAGACGTGCGCGAATCCAGCGCTCCAGCGCCTCACGATTGCTGCGTAGTTGCTCGCGGGTTTGCTCCGGCACCGTCGCCAGCAATGCCTGCAACTCTTCAGGCGAAACCTGCTGATTACCCAACCGCGCCACCGCCGGCCCCGCAGCAATCGTCGCCACCGACGATTGCTGGGCGGCGACCGGGTCATTACCCGGTCGCACCACCAGCTCCACGGTCACCACCAACAGCGCTACCGCGGCAGCGCTGATCACCATGGCAGGCTTTTTCACAGCGCGACTTCCTCTTGCTCGGTCACGGCGACTTTGGCCGTTTGTGCCGCTGCACCGTTCTGGGCGAAGTCGCGCAGATAGACGATGAATTCCTGCAACAAACGATCCCACAATTCGAGGTTGCCGCGCAGGTGATCGTTGCTGACGCCAGCTGCGACCACTACGTCCATTTCCATCACCAGAAACTCGCCCTGCAACGACAACCGCGCAAAACGCCGCGAAGCATTCCAGCGCTCGGCGACACCTTCAGGCAACTCGCCCTGCACCCGCAGTGCGCAACTGAACGTGAAATCAACGTAGCTGCCCTGCTCCACCGCCGGGTTGCCGAAACGCACGGCGTAACCGATGCCCTGACTGGCGCTGAGCAACTGCACGATGCCGTTCTGCTCGGTCTGATTGACGCGATAACCGGCCGCTTGCAGGACTTCGGTCAGGGATTGCGGGGAAACGTGGCTGATCAATTGAGTCATGACTTCTTCCTTGTTCATCAGTGTGCGAGCGCCGCTTGTGGCGCATCGAATTGGGTCTTGTAGAGGTCGTCGCCAAAACCCTGGGCCAGTTCGTCGAACTTGACCCGGGCGCTGCCCGCGAAGGGCTGGCGGATTTTCATCACCTCGGCCACATCGATGTTTTCGTAGGCGGTGAGAATCTCTTTGGCGACGCCGTACATCTGCTGATTCTTGACTGAACATTGCTGCACTTGTGTGTCACGTTCAGCCAATTGCGCCTGAAGCTTAGACCGTTCTGCCTCTTTGGCACGGGCCATCACCAACAGCTCGTCATAGGCCTTTTTGAACTTGCCGGTCTGCTCGTTGCTGGCCGCGACTTGCGCCTGAGCCTGGCTGTGCAGGCTTTGCTGCTGGCCCGCCAGTTGCTCGGCGGTGCCTTTGACCCTGGCCAGTTCGGCGGTCAATTGCTTGATCTGCGCCTGCGCAGCCTTGGCCTCGTTCTGCGCCGCCAGTTGCGCGGCGCTGGCCTGAGCCTGCTGACTTTGCAGGGCCTGCAACTGTTGCGTGGTGCTGCGCAACTGGGTGCGCAGGCGCTCTTCCATGCCTTCGGCGCTCGCCCCGGTGGCGATCAACATCCCGAGTCCCAGCAAAACAAAACGCGTTTTCATAAGCCTCTCCCGGCGCTTTAGAAGCGCGTGTTGATCTCAAGCTGCAAGACGTCGATGTCGAATGGTGCGCCGTACACCGCTTCGGTGCTCATCCAGCGACCGGTCGCGTAAACGTTCTTCGCCAGACCGTAGTTGCCGCCGAGGAAATAGCCCTTGGCGTTGGTGCCGCCGAGGTGGAACGAGGAGTCGTTGAAGCCGTCCGGCAAGGCATCCGGCTGGATGTATTTGTAGCCGGCGAACATATTCCAGTCGCCCTTGCGCTTGAGTTCCAGCGCGTTGCCGAGGGTGAACTGGACCATCCAGGCATTGGCGCCGCTTTCGATGTTGCCGTTACTGTCGAGGTTGTTGACGAGCTGGCCCTCGGCGCGTTTGCGCATATCGCCTTCGTCGTAACCAAGGTTGTGGATGTAGTTACCCTGACTGCGCAACTTGAAGTCTTCCGGCAGATCGGCGTCCCACACCAGGTTGAGGTCCAGCAGATTGAACTCCGAGGCGAGGCCGACGAATTGCGGCTGCGGCGTGGTCGTCGGGTTGAGCGGGTTCGGCGTGATGTCGCGCAACAGGAACACGCTGTTGCCCTTCTGCATGAACGCCACACGCGAGCCATCGCTGTCGCAACCCGGCGCGCCGGCCCACGGTTCGCAAGGACTGGAACGCTGGCCCTGAATGTCGTCGAAACGGTAATAGGCCAACGCACCCTTCAAGCGGTTGTTGCTGTTGATCGCCCATTTGGCGCCGATCTGCGCGCCGTACAGCCACTTGTTGTCGCTTTCTTCCTTGTCGAAGCCGTTGCTGCTGGCAGTGTCGTTGGTGTAATCCACCGGGAACGCGCCGACCGTACCGAACACGCCCCAATCACGATTGAGCTTGTGGTCGAAAATGGCTGCCACACCGTCGAAGTTCAGGTCGTTGGAATAGAGCATGTCGGTGGACATGAACGGGTTGGCGAAGCGGCCACCGGTCAAGGTCAGCTCATCCGTTGGTTTCCAGTTCAGGTAACCCTGATCGAGCCAGATGTCTTTCTTGGCAAAGCCGCCGCCGAGGTTCTGCGTGGTCGACACCGGGTTGTTGTCGGAACCGGTGCCGATGCGAATGCCGGCGGTCCATTCAGGCGCGATTTCCGCTTTCATGCCCAGGCGAGCGCGCAGGCGGAACAGATTTGTGCGGTCTTCGCGGGTGTTGAGCAACGGCGGCAGACTGGTGCTGCTGTTGGGGTTTACGTCGTACGGGCCATTGTTGTTGAGCTTGGCGAAGTCGACGATCTCGTTGCTGTTGCTGTCCGAGTAGTAGCGCGATTCGTCACGCAGGCGAATGTCTCCATCGAAGCTGATGCGCGAGGCCCAATCGGGAAAGGTATTGGGCGCCGCCCAGTTTTCCTGCTTGGCGGTGGCCATGACTTCAGCTTTGACTTGATCGCGGATCTGGTCGCGCACCGCTGCCGGCACGTATTGCACGCGCACATCACCCGGCGCCGCGACCGGCCCGGCCGCGACGGCGGTGGATGCGGCGGACTGTTTGGCTTGTGCCGCCTCATTCTGCGCCTGAGCGATCAGCGCGTCGGCCTTGTCCTGTTTCAAAATGCCCTGCTCGACCAGCAAGCGGATCAGATTGATCGTGGCGTTCTCCGAGGGCGCAGGCGCTGCCGCGGCCTGACCGACGAGGGTCGCGATGACCATGCCGACCGCCAGGGACAATCGATTCACGTTGGAAATCATCTGCACACAACTCCTTTTGGCAAAATCTGAAAAATGCGGTTAACCCGGACGCCGCCCTTGCAGGGACAGGCGCACAGGCAAAGTCATGGAGGCCGGAGGCCGTTCGCTTAAATGCGGCGCAGCACGCAACGCGGCCAGCACCTGGGTATCGATCTCGGGATTGCCGCTGGACTTGATCAGCTCGACGCGGGTGATCTCGCCGACACTGCTCAGCCACACATCGGCCTGTAGCGAAAACGCCAGGTTGCGCAGGTCAGGGTTCTCCCGCAGCAAGCGCTGAAAAGTGAACGCAAGAAACTGGCTGTAAGTGCCGGTACCCAAGCGCCCGCCTCCGGCACCGGCCATGCCGCCGCCCTTGCCCGCGCCGATGTTGAAAGCGTCGTTGCCGCTCTGCGCGTCGCCGTCCATTTGCATCGGGTTGGCCAGATCGTCCGCCGGGGATGGCGGTGCCTCTTCTTCAGGCTTGACCTCTTGCGGCTCCGGCGTCGGTTCCGGTTCGACGATTTTTTCTTCCACCGGGGTTTCCGGCTCTGGCGGTTTTTCCGGCGGCGGAGGTGGCGGTGGCGGCAACGGAATGATCGTCGGCACCTTCGGCGCTTCACGGCGCACGCCGCTCATGTCGTTGGCCCACTGCCACAGAAACCAGGCCGCGAGCGCGCCGATCAGCAACCCGGCGCCCCACTTCACAAAGCGCAGCGGTGACTGTCTGACCGGCACTGGCTCGACTGGAAGTTGTGCAGTCATGGTCAGCCCTGCGTCGGTTTGCCGGTCACCAGACCGACTTGAGACAGTTCGAGCCGGCGCAACAGATCCAGCACCTCAATCACTTTCTGGTACTGCACCGTCGCGTCGCCGCGCACGATCACCGGGAAATCCGGACTCTGCGCTTTATCGATGCGCAGGCGTTCTTCAAGTTCGGCAAGCGTCACCGGGTAGGCATCGAGGAACACTTGGCCGCCGTCATTGACCGAAATCGCCTTGGTCTTGGCCTCGGACAACGACACCGAAGCGCTGGCCTTGGGCAGGTTGATCTGGATGCCGGAGACCTGCGCGGTGGCGGTGAGGATGAACATCACCAGCACTACCATCAGCACGTCCACCAGTGGCGTGATGTTGATGCTGTCCACCGCTGCATCTTCGTCATCGTCGTGGGAGGTATTTACGGACGCCATGTCAGTGCTCCTCAGGCCGGTACGGAGTGGTTGGCATGGTGGCCGCGCTGGTGCGACGACTCACTGAACTGGCTCTCGCCGTGCATCTCCGCCAGACGGGTGATGAACTCGTCGACGAACACGCGCATGTCGGCGCTGACTTCCTTGTTACGGGTGATCAGGCGGTTGTAGCCAAACAGCGCCGGGATCGCGACGAACAGGCCCATGGCGGTGGCGAGCAACGCGGCGGCCATGCCCGGAGCGATTGCGTTGATGTTGACGTCACCGGCCATCGCGGTGCCCAAAAACACCACCATGATCCCCAGCACGGTGCCGAGCAGGCCGATGTACGGGCCACCCGCGATGGCGTTGGACAGGGTCGAGAGTTTCGAACTGAGCTGCTGATTTTCCCGGGTACGCACGCCGTCCATCGAGCAACGAATCGCTTCGATGGTTGCGGCGGAAACCGAAGAGGTATCAGCGCCCTGCTCGCGGCGGGTGCGGATTTCCTTCACCGCCACCGAATACAGGCGCCACAGCGGCGAATACTGCAAACGCTGAGCGAGTTGCGTGTCGTCGGCGAACATTTCCAGGCGTGTGCCAACCTTGGCGAACTGCACCCGGAAATCTTCGTTGGCCTTACTGACACGACTGAGCGTGCGGTTCTTGCGCAGCATGATGACCCACGACTGGAACATCATCAGCACCAGCACCGCGATGATCACCCAGGCGTCCACCGGCACTGCGTTAAGCAGAAAACCGAGGCTGCCGAAACCGTAACCGGACTGTTCTTCGTCGACGCCGTAAGCCACCAGTTTCGATTCGGCGCCCTGCGAAGTTGCGTCGGCCAGCAACAGCGGTGCCGGGCGTGCAACCTTCGACAGGCGCAATTCGTCGATGGAGCCGGCAAACGGCTGGAATGGGCTTTCGTGCAGGTCGGCGCCAATCGCCATGACCGAGTTGAATGCCGGCATGGCCACTGCCAGCGTGGCGCTTTCACGACCGGCGACATACAACGTGACCTTGTTGCCTTCAGCGGTCAGTGCCAGATGCTGCCATTGCCCGGGATTCAACGGTTGGGTGGCGACGGCGCGCTGGCCATCGATTTCCACGAACGGTACGCCTTGATTGACGCCGACCAGCAAGCTGTTGGCGCCTTCGCGGCGGGCCAGAATCAGTTGCTCGCCATTCGCCTGATCCAGACGCAGCCAGGCACTGAAGGTGAACGCGCTGCCAGCGTTGTGTTGCAACGAAGGGCTGGCGGGTAGCAGCAACGGCTGACCGCTGAACTGCAAGGCTTTGCCGACCACACCTTCAATCGCCGCGCCAGTCGCACTTTGCGCGGTGTTGCCATAGGCGGTGGTGTCTTTGGCCGGGGTGCCGGTGGCGCCGTCGAAGTGATACAGCGCGGTGTAATTCGGGTCGAACGTCAGTTGGCCGTTGCCGGTCGCCGGGGCTTTCTGGTTGCCGTAATACATCCAGATGTCTTGACGCTGGCCGCCCTCGACATTCGGCACATCCACCCAGATCAGCGCCATGCCCATCAGCGCATCGAAGCTTTCGATCTGGTGGTTGAGCACGGTTTTGTCATCGGCGGCGACAAAGCGCAGGTCCGCGCCGTCCTCTTTCACACCATCAAAGGTGAAGTTGCCAGTGTGCAGGCGCACCAGCAATGCGGTGCGGCCCAGGGGCTGATTGATTCCGGCGCCTTGTGGCGTGGTGTCGACGGAGATCTGTTTGCGGTAATGCCAGTCGTCCTGCCACCAGGCCTGAGCCGTGGCCGGGAGCACGAAGCCCAGGCAGATCAACAACGAAAGGAAGAGGCGCTGCATGTACGTGCTCCTTTAAAAAGTGGCTTGAAGGTTGAAGTGCAGGCGCGATTCCTGCTTCGAGGTGTTCGGCCCTTCGAGTAGCGGGTAGCCCCAGTCGAGACTGCCGGACAGCCATTTACTAAGGCTGGCGCGGGTGCCGAGGCCAACACTGGCCAGAGCGTAATTGGCGTCCTGATCCGGCAGTTCGTCGCGCAGATACAGTTGCGCGCCTTCGGCAAAGGCGTAGAAACGCCAGTCCTGCATCCAGCTGCCGGCGTACTTGGCCAGCGATGGCGTGCGCACTTCCTGACTCAGCAACAAGCCGTCATCACCTGTGCGTTCGGCCGCCAGATAGCCGCGTACCGAAGTCGCGCCGCCGGCGGAAAACTGTTCGTTGGAAACCAGTGGCCCGGACGCCAGTTGGAACGCGGCTTTGCTCGCGCTCTGCCAGTCGCTGTCGAAGGTCCAGGTGTAATTGCTGTCGCCCTTGAGCACGGCGAAACTCGGGTTGGCGCGGTAGCGTTTGTAGTCGAAGTCTTCGTCGGAACTGCCGTAACCGAAGATGCTGCGCGTTGCAGCGACCAGACTCAGGCCGAGGCCGAGCTGGCTCTTTTCGCTGTAGCGAAAGCCGTTGTAGGCGAAGGTGAACGGCGCGTACTTGAGCGGGACCTTGTCGCTCTCGCCGGACAGGGTCAGGCGCTCGTCGAAGTCCTTGAAGTCGATACCTGCCGACAGCGAGTTCGACCAGTTGCCGCTGGACGGAATCGTGTAAATCGCCGAAACCCCGTAGGAATGCCCCTTGCCCAACACGTTGCTGCCGCCGATGGTCGCGACGTTGCTGTCGGACTGGTAACCGGAGAACTGCACGCTCCAGCGATCGGTCAGCGGCGCAGTGTAGGAACCCGACCAGACCTTGGCGTTGTCGGTGTCTTGCGGCGCGGTAAAGAAGGTCAGATTGACGCTGTGCCCAAGCTGCCAAAGGTTGTTGTAGCCAAGGCTGGTGACGGCGCGCAGCTTTTCGGTGTCGGCGCTGTAGTCGTTGTTGAGGCCGACGCTGGCAGTCCACGGATTCTGGTCTTCGACCTGCAAATCGACGTCCATGGTGCCGGGGCGCTGACCTTCGCGAACCAGCGGCATGACCTGGCGGCCCGGGGTCTTGTTCAGTTGCGCCAGCTCACCCTGAACCTTGGCGAAGTCCGGCACCTCGCCTTCCTTCAATGCCGGGACCTCGTCGCGGATGTCCAGCGGCGAATAGTGTTTGGCGCCGACCACACGCACCCGACCGACCTTGGTTTCGCTGACTTGCAGGTAGACGATGCCGTCAGCGACCGCTTGCTCCGGCAGTTCGACGAACACCGATTGATAGCCGCGTGCCTGATAGACCTTCTGCAAGGCGTCTCGCGCGCCTTCGATATCATTCATGCCTTTTTGCGGGCCGAGAAACGGGTACACCGCCTCTTCAATGGCGCGCGCATCGAGCACGGTGTTACCGCGCACGAAGTATTCGTTGACGTCCACCAGACGCTGCGTCGCTGCGGTTTCGGCCTCTTCGGCCAATGCCGGCTGCGCGCCCGCCGTCACCAGCAGCCAGCCCCACAGCGCCAGCCGTGACGTGAAAATATGCTCCACACTACCCCCTGAATTCGCGATGACCTGTTGGCGCACTGCGCCGGTTTTTTGCGTCAATTGCTGGCTGTCGATGGTTGGTTTTCGAGGCAGCCGGCGTGCTTGCCCAGCCAGGTGTGCAGCAACGCGAAGTTCAAGGAGAACTCGGGCATTTGCAGCAAGGCACCGCAGAACACTTCGCCGATGATTTTTTGAATCAACTGCACCGCCTGCGGGTTATTCAGCAGCGTGGCGATGTCGCGACTGAGGACGTTGTAACTCCAGACTTTCTGATTCAGGCCCAGGCCGACGAACCAGCGAAACAGCAGGTTGTAATTGAGCTGTTCAAACAGTTGCTGCTCACTGGGCACTGAATACAGAAGCTGCAACAGCAGGATGTGCATCACCGTTTGCGCAGGGATCAGCATGCCGGGCTCGGCATTGAGGTCGCGCAGGAGGTCGCGGTGGTCGTCGAGCAAATCGTCGATCTGCGGGCGCAGCAATACCAGCGAGTGGCCCGGCGGAATGTAGCTGGAGACCTCTTTCAAGGCGCCTTGCCAATCGTCCTGCGAGACGATCCACACCCACGGCGCGCCATAGCGATAGACCGAAACCGGCTTCTTGCGCGCGGCTTCAACGATCTTCGACAGGCGCTGATCGAGTTCCTGCATGCCCACTTTCGAGTAGCGTTCCATAGTCCCCATTGCCTCACTCCCGGCGTCCCGCCTCGGCTTGTGAAAAGCGCCCCGAAAGGCCCCTCAAGCGCGTTACATAGGCATGACCGGACTGGCGATGTGCTACCGAACTTTTGTCATGAAAGCTTCATGTAAGATTAAGCGAGGATTGAACTGTGACGCTGGGTCGGGTGCAATACGAGGGTGTTGGTGTAGGCGCCGTCCGGTAATTTGGAAATTGTCCGAACTGACGCCTGTTAGAACAAAACGACATAGCAACCAAAACAAGCTTTAACAACGGTAACTAGTCGTTTTTCAAATCAAAAGAACCTTCAACTTTTAACACAGATGGACCAGAGGGTTCGCCGATATTCCTCATTTCCATGTTGAAGTTCCCTTGAGTTCGCTCAGGTGAATCTACGTACGTTACTTCTACAGAACCGGATACAGGAACATATTCATAACTGTGAATTTCCGAGTAATCCAGAAGTTTGGTACCCTCTAAATCTTGAGCTTTGTAGGTTCCTGAAACCCTTTTCGGGAAAACCAACCGAAAATACTTTTTCGGCTCCATGTTTCCACCCCGCCCCTCGGCAACAGAAACCTCGAACCCATAACCGGCAGTTTTAAAGGAGATAGTGTCAGCTCTCAGAGCTCCACCAGGATCAGTTTTTACTTTAAAAGTACCTTCAGTATTAACTTTCGCGTTACTTGCCATTAGCCTAGTCCTTTTTGTATAGATTGCATCTATCAATCAAACTTGAAAGAGCCCATTGACAGCGTGCAATACATCCAATTGACAGAGACGTATATCACGACATCAATGCATGTTTTACGCTTACCAGAATTACTCCGTCTACTGTCAGACCTGACAGTAGACAAAGAGGTAACTTGGGCTTCGCGCTGGGCATTTATTATGGAATGACTTAATTGATCGTAAAGATTAAGCCTCAGGAGTAAACCGGCCAGGTATCGACGATTTTGCCGCCGCGCACCGCCAGCAAGTCGCCAAATTGCAGGAGTACCGCTTCGGTCTGGGTCGGGCGCAGGAAGACCTGATCTTCGATGGTCAGGCCAACGGCATTCGAGCCGTTGACCATTTCCTGATTCGAGCTGCGGCCATACACCCCGTTGCTCTGCAACCCCGGCGGCGATTCGAACTCGGCCATCCAGTTGCCGCCGTAGATGAAAAACGTCTGGCGTTGATTGGTGTCCCACCACGAAAACAGCTTCGACTTGTCATCCAGCGCCGGAATATTCACCGCGCCCGTGCTCTTCAATACCGGTGTGGCGATGTAGGTCGCGGGAACGTGGTCGACCAGCGACGGCAGGTCATAGTGAGTCGGCTTGAGCATCGCCGTGCCCACCGAGACTTCCGTGCTCAGTTTTTCGTTTTCATGCATCCGATAGCTCGGGCTACCCGCCGTGTTCAGGCACAAGCCTTCGTGCCACAAACCCGGAAACTGCTGGCGGGTGAAGTCGACGCAGCGCTGATAAATCACCATCACTTTGCCGAACAGCTCTTCGGGCGAACCGAGAATCCCCGGCACGCCCATGCCCACGAACGGGTCGTAACCCATGAACCCGGCGAACTCCAGATGCTGCGGGTTGGCGCCGATCAGCGTGAGCATCTGCCCCAGCACCTGTAAATCAATGACGCCACCGCGATGCAGGCCGACATCCAGCTCGATGTTGACCCGCATCCGCGTGTTCAACCCATGAGCCAGCGCCAGGTATTGCTGCAAACGCTCGGGACCGTCGAGCAGCCATTGCAGCTGTTTCGTCGGATCGAACGGGCCTTTGTGGGTTTGGTAGAAAAGTTCCGCAGATCGAACCGGCAGCGGCTTGCCGAGCAAGATGTCGGATTGCGGATAAACCTGCGCATCGTGATTGAGAAACGGCTGGTGAAACGACATCAAACGCTGTGTCCCGGCACGCTGGCCGATGTAACTGAGCAGCCCCGGCGCCGGCAGGGACTTCTCCACCAGCCGCAGATGCTTGCCGCCGCGTTTGACCGACTGCACCACAACGTCGATGTTGCGATCGAGGCGATCCAGATCGATCAGCAGCACCGGGCGCATCGGCCCGTGCTCCTTCAGTTCGCGATTCAGCGCCCGGAAATAATCACTGTACGGCCCACCGCGATCACCCGGTCGCAGCCACGCGCCAACCCCCGCCAGCAAGACTCCGACACCCAGTGTGCCGAGCATGAAATTGCGTCGATTGACCGCCATCAGTTCACCCCCAGAATCGATGCCAGATGCGCATTCAAAAACTTGCCGCTGGGGTCGAGCGCCTGGCGCACATCGACAAATTCGCGCCAGCGCGGGTACAGCGGTTGCAGGTTTTTCGCGTTCAGCGTGTGCAACTTGCCCCAGTGCGGCCGGCCGTTGTACTTCCAGAAGATTGGCTCGACGGCAGCGAAAAAGTTGTGGTGATCCATTTGGTAATGCTGATGCACCGAGATCGAACAGGTATCGCGGCCCTCGAACATGCTCAGCGGAATATCGTCAGCCTTGACGTAGCGGTATTCGATGGGAAACCAGGTGCGCAGATCCTTGTCGCGGATCAGCTTAAGAATTTCACGCAGGCACGCCGGCCCGTGTTCCGCTGGCACCGAATATTCCATCTCGTTGAAACGTACGGTGCGCACGTTGGCGTAGATGTCGAAAGAGTCGCCAACGCGGTCATCGAAATTCGCCAGATGGCGCAGGCTGTTGAGCAAAGAACTGCGTAGGTCAGGGAAATCACTGCCGTATTTGTCGATCTTTTCGATCAGGGTCACGAACTCGTTGCCACCCTCCTCTTCAGGCGGAATCGGCGGTGTGGCCGGGTCCTCGGTTTCGTTGAGGGCGATGGACAAGGCGTAGTCGGAATGGGTGACGACGAGCATTTCCCAGTGCTGGTTTTCGCGGGTGTTTTTGTCGATGTCTTCGAGCAGTTCTTCGGTCTTGGCGATCCACTGACGCTCACGCAGACGATAGGCCGGGCGGTTTTGCAGGCGGATCTTGGTCGCCACGCCGAGAGCACCGAGGGAGACGCGGGCCGCGTTGAACACTTCTGGATGGCGCTGGCTGTCGCAGTCCAGCACTTCGCCGCTGGCGGTCACCAGTTGCATGCCGCAGACTAGGGCGGAATAGGACTGGAAGGTTTTGCCGGTGCCGTGGGTCGAAGTCGAGATTGCGCCGGCGAGGGTTTGGTAATCGATGTCGGCCATGTTTTGCAGGGCTTGGCCGACGTCTTTCAGCGGTACGCCCATTCGCGACATCGGTGTGCCAGCGGCAAATTCGGCTTGCAGGGTTTTCGGGTCGTGGTCGAGCAGCCCGGTGAAATAGCTCAGCGACAGCAGCGTGCCGTCGGTAGGCACCAATGCGCTGAATGAATGCGCCGAACCGACCGGACGGATTTTGCCTTCGGCCTGGCGGATAACCTGGGTCAATTCATCGAGGTCCTTCGGCGCCAACCGTGCCGCTGGCAGGCAGCTCTGCGCGCCCGACCAGTTGCGCCACGGAATCAGCCGAGGCGCTCGCATCAATTGGCCCAACGCCGGGTTACTCGCCAGCGCGCTGAATGCGCCGACGATACTGGCCCGTTGCAACAACTGACGCCGTGTCAGATCCATCGTCATGCAAGCACCTGTTGTTTTTATTGTGGGAGGGGTTGGTCGGCCATGAAGCCGATCAGTTGCAGGAATTGCTCTTCGGAGCACTCCACGCACTGGCCCATCGGCGGCATGCCGTTGTAGCCGTTGATGGCGTGGTCGAGCAGCGTGTCGGTGCCCTGCTGGATGCGCGGTTCCCAGGCCTTGCGATCACCGGTCAGCGGTGCGTTGGCAGCGGGATTGGCGTGACAGAGCTGGCAACTGTTGGCGTAGATCTGCGCCAGTGCCGGGTCTTCAGGAACGGCATGGCTGGCGTTGCTGTTGGCGGCCGCCGGTTTGGCTTCGTCGCCACAACCGGGCAACGCCATGGCCAATGCCAGCAGTAAAGAGATTCGGATGGCCCGCATAACAATCCTCGCGTGGGATGCCGCTTATTGTTGTGATCACACAGTAAGGCAGCGACGGCAGAGGCTTGAGGGCATTGCAGGCCAGTGAAGGGGGCATCCGGGGACAGTTCAAGAACCTGTCACACCACAAAACCTGTGGGAGCTGGCCTGCCAGCGATAGCGGAGTGACAGGCGCCAGATGTATCGACTGTGACGACGCCTTCGTGGGCAAGCCCGTTCCCACAGTGTCTGCGGTGAGGCACAAATCGGTAAGCAACCACAAAATCCTGTGGGAGATGGCTTGCCAGCGATAGCGGTGTGTCAGGCACCAGATGTATCGACTGAGACGACGCCTTCGCGGGCAAGCCCGCTCCCACAGTGTCTGCGGTGAGGCACAAATCGGTAAGCAACCACAAAATCCTGTGGGAGCTGGCCTGCCAGCGATAGCGGTGGGTCAGGCGCCAGATGTATCGACTGAGACGACGCATTCGCGGGCAAGCCCGCTCCCACAGTGTCTGCGGTGAGGCACAAATCTGTAAGCAACCCAAGCTCCTGTGGGAGCTGGCCTGCCAGCGATAGCGGAGTGACAGGCGCCAGATGTATCGGCTGAGACGACGCCTTCGCGGGCAAGCCCGCTCCCACAGTGTCTGCGGTGAGGCACAAATCGGTAAGCAACCCAGAATCCTGTGGGAGCTGGCCTGCCAGCGATAGCTGTGTGTCAGGCGCCAGATGTATCGAGTGAGACGACGCCTTCGCGGGCAAGCCCGCTCCCACAGTGTCTGCGGTGAGGCACAAATCTGTGAGCAACCCAAAATCCTGTGGGAGCTGGCCTGCCAGCGATAGCGGTGGGTCAGGCGCCAGATGTATCGAGTGAGACGACGCCTTCGCGGGCAAGCCCGCTCCCACAGTGTCTGCGGTGAGGCACAAATCGGTAAGCAACCCAAATCCTGTGGGAGCTGGCCTGCCAGCGATAGTGGTGTGACAGGCACCAGATATATCGACTGATACGACGCCTTCGCGGGCAAGCCAGCTCCCACAGTGTCTGCGGTGAGGCACAAATCTGTGAGCAACCCAAAATCCTGTGGGAGCTGGCCTGCCAGCGATAGCGGTGGGTCAGGCGCCAGATGTATCGAGTGAGACGACGCCTTCGCGGGCAAGCCCGCTCCCACAGTGTCTGCGGTGAGGCACAAATCGGTAAGCAACCCAAATCCTGTGGGAGCTGGCCTGCCAGCGATAGTGGTGTGACAGGCACCAGATATATCGACTGATACGACGCCTTCGCGGGCAAGCCAGCTCCCACAGTGTCTGCGGTGAGGCACAAATCTGTGAGCAACCCAAAATCCTGTGGGAGCTGGCCTGCCAGCGATAGCGGTGGGTCAGGCGCCAGATGTATCGACTGAGACGACGCCTTCGCGGGCAAGCCCGCTCCCACAGTGTCTGCGGTGAGGCACAAATCTGTAAGCAACCCAAGCTCCTGTGGGAGCTGGCCTGCCAGCGATAGCGGAGTGACATGCGCCTGATGTATCGGCTGAGACGACGCCTTCGTGGGCAAGCCCGTTCCCACAGTGTCTGCGGTGAGGCACAAATCGGTAAGCAACCCAAAATCCTGTGGGAGCTGGCTTGCCAGCGATAGCGGTGGGTCAGTTGCCGGATTTATTGACTGATGCGACGCCTTCGCGGGCAAGCCCGCTCCCACAGTGTCTGCGGTGAGGCACAAATCTGTAAGCAACCACAAAATCCTGTGGGAGCTGGCCTGCCAGCGATAGCGGAGTGACAGGCGTCAGATGTATCGACTAAGACGA